>JAEUJH010000915.1 GCA_016794825.1 Gemmatimonadota bacterium | reverse complement strand
GAAACCGGAGTGACTTGAACGGGATCGCGAGCTCGACCTCGAAGCCGTCGGGGGTCAGGTGCCCCGCCGATTTCCAGATCGCGTCCCACGCGTAGTCCTCGCCCCCCTCCGCGACGCTGCGAACGCCGTCAGCCTGAACGCCGAGGGGGTTGACCAAGAAGATGAAGGCCCGGCGCTGATCGTTGAACGGATCGACGTAGGCTCCCACGAGATCGTCGAGCACCAGTTTGCCGACGGCGTCCCGTTCGACCATGTGCGCCCGGATCTCCGCCGGCCTCGGATCCGACGCGCGGCAGCCAAGGAAGAGCGTTTCCGCGTCGAAGGTGACGTGGCAAACGGTGCGGGCCGCCGCCGGGGTATTGTCTCCGGGCGCGACCTCCCAGGCGATCGGGATGGCCTCGGCGCCTTCCCAGCCGGGATCGCCGAGCTTACCATCGACGATGATGGGGCCGGGCGCCCGCCGCACCGAGTAGTTCGGGGTAGTGGGAGCGGGCGCTGGCTGCCCGAGCAGACTCCCGGGCAGGAACGCGATACCGAACAGACAAAGCGGCAACCAGGCGGTGGTCAGAACCCCTCGGATGTTGAGATGGGGAAGGCGCACCCCCCGACGGGTCCGGCCGGCTCGAGGTTTCGACGCGCCGGATCCCATCAAATTTGGCCGACTCTCGAACCAGCGGAATGGAGTCCGCGAATGCCACGATACTACCTCCTGATGATCGTTCTTGCGGCCGCCTGCCAGAGCGGCGCGGTGGTGGCGCCCAAGCCGACCGACCAACCGCCCGCTCTCGACGCGATCCGCGAGGACGAGCTCAAGGCTGACCTGTTCGCGCTGGCCGGCGATCACTTTCGCGGGCGCGAAGCCGGGACGCTCGACGAACTCCGGGCCTCCGCCTGGCTGGCCGAGCGGGCCCGCGCGGCCGGCCTGGCCCCCGCGGGTGACGACGGCACCTACTTCCAGTTCTGGCCGATGGCGCGGGTCCGCCCGTCCACCTCGACCACGGTCCGGGTGGACCAGACCGCGTTCCCGCTCCACACCGACGCCGTGATCCTGTCGCTCGGGGCGGCGGCGGTCGACGCGCCGCTGATCGACGGTGGCGACCTCCGCGCCGCGGCCCGGGCCGACGTGGCCGGCAAGGCGGTCGTCGTCCAGATCACCAAGCCGGCGGTCAACCTTCCGCCCGACATTTCGGTGCGCCCGGCCCGGTATCTGTTTGCCGCCGCCGCCGAGGTCGTGGCCGCGCTGGCCAAGGCCAAGCCGGCCGCGATCATCCTCGTATCCGATCCGGTCGCCGATTCGGCCTGGCAGTTCGTGTCGACCTGGTTCCGGAACGGCAGCTACGGTCTCGGGTACGGCGAGACGATCCTGGGACCGTCGACCACGATGCCCGTGATCTGGGTCAAGCAGGCGGCCCGCGGCACCCTTGCGTCCGGCCAGCGGCTCCAGGCCAACCTGGCCTTCGACCGGTTCATCTATCCCTCCGTCAACGTGGTGGCCAAGGTCGAGGGCTCCGATCCCGCGCTTCGCGGGCAGTACGTCCTGTTCAGCGCCCACCAGGATCACGACGGCATCAAGGAGCCGGTGGCGGGCGACTCGATCTGGAATGGCGCCGACGACAATGGAAGTGTCAGCGTCGGGATCCTGGCCATCGGCCGCGCGTTTGCCAAGCAACCCGGGCGCCGGTCGGCGTTGTTCGTCTGGCATGGCGCCGAGGAAAAGGGGCTGATCGGATCGCGGTACCACGCCCTGCATCCGACGGTGCCGAGGGATTCGATCGTGGCGGTCCTCAACGCCGACATGATCGGATCCAATCACCCCGACTCGGCGGCGCTCCTCGGCGTCCAGCCCCCGCACCTCAACTCGCCCGACCTGGTGGCCATGGCGATCCGGGCCAACGCGATGGTGGCCGGGTTCGTGATCGATTCGACCTGGGATCGACCGACCCACGTGGAGGGCTGGTACTTCCGGAGCGACCACGTGCCATACGCCAACGGGGGGATTCCCTCGGTCTACTTCAGCTCGCTGCCGCACCCGCTCTATCACACCCAGCTCGACGAGCCGGCGCGGATCAACTATCCCAAGCTCACGCGAATTACCCGGTGGATGTACGCGACGGGCTGGATGGCGGCCACCGCGTCCGACCGGGTCAAGGTGCTGCCGCGGTCCGGCTCCGGCCGATGATCGCCGGCCAACTCTCAGTGTCAACCGTCAAAGGAACGCCCGCCATGCCCCATGTCCTGACTCGCGCCTCCGTCCCGCTGGTTCTGGCTGCCCTGCTTGCCCCGGCCGTTCAAGCGCAGACCCCGGACCGGGCGGCCAAGCTGGCCGCGATCGACTCCCTGCTCCTGACGCCGATCAGGGCTGGCAAGCTGGCGGGCGGATCGATGGCGGTGATCAAGGGTCGGGACACCCTGGTCCTCAAGGGCTACGGGTTTGCCGATCTCGAGCTCGACGTCCCGACGCCCCCGAACGCCACCTACGAGATCGGGTCGGTGACCAAGCAGTTCACGGCCGTGGCCCTGATGCAGCTGGTGGAGGAGGGGAAGGTCGACCTCGAGCAGGACATCAAGACCTACCTGCCCGACTACAACTCCCAGGGCAACCGGATTCCCGTGACTCGACTGCTCGATCACACCTCGGGGATCAAGGGGGCCACCGAGATTCCGGAGTTCCGGTCGATCTCGCAGAGCGACGTCCCGCGCGACTCGCTGGTTCGGGTCTTCGCGGCCAAGCCGTTCGACTTCCTTCCCGGCGAGCAGGCCACTTACAACAACTCGGCCTACATGCTCGCCGGGCTGATCGTCGAGAAGGTGAGCGGCATGTCGTACGCGGACTACGTGCAGAAGCGGCTGTTCGAGCCGGCCGGGATGACGCGGTCCTACTACTGCAGCGAGAAGACGATCCGGAAGAACCACGCGCACGGCTACGATACCGACGCGACCGGCCTGATCAACAAGGGCTTCGTCAATCACAAATGGCCGTGGGCCGCCGGGTCGCTCTGCTCGACCGCCGGCGACCTGGCCCTCTGGAACCAGGTCCTCCACCGTTCCGAGCGGCTGCTCAAGCGCGACACCTATCGGCAGTTGATTGCCCCCGGGACGCTGAACGACGGGACCCGGATCCGGTATGCCAAGGGGTTTG
Organism: Gemmatimonadota bacterium; assembly: GCA_016794825.1. Classification (GTDB taxonomy): domain Bacteria; phylum Gemmatimonadota; class Gemmatimonadetes; order Gemmatimonadales; family GWC2-71-9; genus SHZU01. The sequence goes on along the minus strand of JAEUJH010000915.1, from coordinate 989 downwards.
CGCTGGTGGACATTGCCGGCCGGCGGGCCATCTCCCACGGCGGCGACATCAACGGCTTCGCGTCGTTCTCGGCCTATCTGCCCGATGACGATCTCACCATCGTGGTCCTGCTCAACTCGCAGAGCCCCACCCGGCCCGACGCCGTGGCCGCGGCGATTGCCGGGATCGTTCTCGGACCCGCGCCGGATCGGAGCCGGCCGTTCTCAGGCGATCGGAGTGATCTGGTGGGGAGCTACACCGGCCCGGGCCGGGGCCGACCAATGACGGTGCGAGTGGTCGACACCGCCGGCGCGTTCCGCCTCCGCCGGACCCCGTCGGACTCGGGTCAGGTCCTGACCTTCCTCGGCGACGACACCTTTGCCGCCGGGCCGGCGATGATCCGGTTCGAGCGGAAGGACGGGAAGACGTTCCGGCTCCGGATCGACACCGGATACGGCCACAACATCCTGGTCCGGCAGTAGCGAGCCGGCTGGACCGCCGCCGGCTATTGGCCGGACAGTTCCTGGTACGCCGTGCGGAGGAACCGCTCGTGGCCGCCGGGCCAGTCCTTGAGGTAGGCGTCCGTCGGCTTGGCGGCCAGCACCTGGTCGATCGTCTTCCCCGCGGCGATGTCCGCCTTGATCCGGTCGCGGAGCGCCACCAGCATGGTGTGCCAGGCCTGCAGTTCGGCCCGGCCCACCACCCGGCCGTGTCCGGGGATGATCTTGGTTCGGTCGTCGACGATGGTGTGGGCGTGGGCGGCCGCGGCAATGACGCCGTGAAGTGATCCGCCGCTCGAGCGGTCGACGAACGGCAGGCCCGACATGTTGAACATGTCGCCCATGTGGAGGACGTTGGCCGTCGTGAAGTGAATCAGGGCGTCGCCATCGGTGTGGGCGTTCGGGACGTGAACGACCCGGATGTCGTCGCCGTTGAGATGGAACGTCAGACCCTCCGCGAACGTCACCACCGGCCACGCCACCTTGGGCGACGGTGGTTCCCGCCGGTTG
>JAEUJH010000914.1 GCA_016794825.1 Gemmatimonadota bacterium | reverse complement strand
TCTGGCACGGTGCCGAAGAGAAAGGCCTGATCGGCTCGCGCTACTACGCCCAGCATCCGACGGTGCCGAAGGACTCGATCGTGGCGGTGCTCAACGCGGACATGATCGGCGCCAACCACCCCGACACCGCCGCGCTCCTCGGCGTGCAGCCGCCTCATCTCAACTCGCCAGACCTGGTGGCGTTCGGATTCCGGGCCAACGCGATGGTGGCCGGGTTCGTGGTCGACACCCTCTGGGATCGGCCGAGTCATGTGGAGGGCTGGTACTTCCGGAGCGATCACGTTCCGTACGCGACGGCGGGCATCCCGGCGCTCTATTTCAGCTCGCTGCCACATCCGATCTATCACACCCAGCTCGACGAGCCGTCCCGGATCAACTACCCCAAGCTGACGAGGATCGCCAAGTGGATGTACACCACCGGCTGGCTCGTGGCGACCGCGCCTGAGCGAGTCCGGGCGCTCCCGCGGCCCGGATCGCGGTAGCGGGGTCGGCGCCCCGGGCTGGTCGCGGACAGCGGCGGGGGTGCAGTAGATTGACGCTCTGCCCAACGAGCCAGAACAGGATGTCCGCCATGACACGTGCCATGACCATCGGCCCGCTCCTCCTCGGGGCCGCGCTTTCCCTGTCCGCCGTCGACGCAGCGGGCCAGGATCGCGCAGGCAAGCTCGCCGCGATCGATTCGCTGCTCACCACGCCGATAAGGGCGGGAAAGCTGGCCGGTGGGTCGGTTGCCGTCATCAAGGGCAAGGACACCCTGGTCCTCAAGGGCTACGGCTTTGCCGATTTGGAGCTTGAGGTCCCGACGCCGCCGAACGCCAGCTACGAGATCGGCTCGGTGACCAAGCAGTTCACCGCGGTGGCGTTGATGCAGTTGGTGGAAGCGGGGAAGGTCGACCTCGACGCCGACATCACGACCTACCTGCCGGACTACAACACGCAAGGCAACCGGATTCCGGTCCGCCGCCTGCTCGATCACACCTCGGGCATCAAGGGTGCCACCGAGATTCCGGAGTTCCGGTCCATTTCGCAGAGCGACGTCCCGCGCGACTCGCTGGTCCGGATCTTTGCGGCCAAACCGTTCGACTTCCTTCCCGGGGAGCAGGCCACCTACAACAACTCGGCCTACATGCTCGCCGGGTTGACCGTCGAGAAGGTGAGCGGCATGTCGTACGCGGACTACGTGCAGAAACGGCTGTTCGAGCCGGCCGGGATGACGCGGTCCTACTACTGCAGCGAGAAGACGATCCGGAAGAACCACGCCCACGGCTACGATACCGACGCGACCGGCCTGATCAACAAGGGCTTCGTCAATCACAAATGGCCTTGGGCCGCCGGGTCGCTCTGCTCGACCGTCGGCGACCTGGCCCTCTGGAACCAGGTCCTCCATCGCTCCGAGCGGCTGCTCAAGCGCGACACCTATCGGCAGCTGATTGCCCCCGGGACGCTGAATGACGGGACCCGGATCCGGTATGCCAAGGGGTTTGCGCTGGTGGACATTGCCGGCCGGCGGGCCATTTCCCACGGCGGCGACATCAACGGCTTCGCGTCGTTCTCGGCCTATCTGCCCGACGACGATCTCACCATCGTGGTCCTGCTCAACTCGCAGAGCCCCACCCGGCCCGACGCCGTGGCCGCGGCGATTGCCGGGATCGTTCTCGGACCTGCGCCGGATCGGAGCCGGCCGTTCTCAGGCGATCGGAGTGATCTGGTGGGGAGCTACACCGGCCCGGGCCGGGGCCGACCGATGACGGTGCGAGTGGTCGACACCGCCGGCGCGTTCCGCTTCCGCCGGACTCCGTCGGACTCGGGTCAGGTCCTGACCTTCCTCGGCGACGACACCTTTACCGCCGGGCCGGCGATGATCCGGTTCGAGCGAAAGGACGGGAAGACGTTCCGGCTTCGGATCGACACCGGATACGGCCACAACATCCTGGTCCGGCAGTAACAAGCCGGCTGGTCGTCCGCCGGCTATTGGCCGGACAGTTCCTGGTACGCCGTGCGGAGGAACCGCTCGTGGCCGCCGGGCCAGTCCTTGAGGTAGGCGTCCGTCGGCTTGGCGGCCAGCACCTGGTCGATCGTCTTCCCGGCGGCGATGTCCGCCTTGAGCCGGTCGCGGAGCGCCACCAGCATGGTGTGCCAGGCCTGCAGTTCGGCCCGGCCCACCACCCGGCCGTGTCCGGGGATGATCTTGGTTCGGTCGTCGACGATGGTGAGGGCGTGGGCGGCCGCGGCAATGACGCCGTGAAGTGATCCGCCGCTCGATCGGTCGACGAACGGCAGGCCCGACATGTTGAACACGTCGCCCATGTGGAGGACGTTGGCCGTCGTGAAATGAATCAGGGCGTCGCCATCGGTGTGGGCGTTCGGGACGTGAACGACCCGGATGTCGTCGCCGTTGAGATGGAACGTCAGACCCTCCGCGAACGTCACCACCGGCCACGCCACCTTGGGCGACGGTGGTTCCCGCCGGTTG
>JAEUJH010000880.1 GCA_016794825.1 Gemmatimonadota bacterium | reverse complement strand
GATCGGCGCCGAGGAAATCCCGTCGCTGATCGACGAGATTCCGCTGCTGGCCATGGTGGCCGCGCGGGCCCGCGGCACCACCACGTTTCATCAGGTCGGCGAACTCCGGGTCAAGGAAAGCGACCGGCTCGGCCTGATCGCGGCCAACCTGGTATCGCTGGGCTATCGCGCCAGCGGAGAAGGGAACACCCTGGTGATCGACGGCGACGGTGAGCGGGTGCCCCGCGGGCGGATCCGCACCGAGGGCGACCACCGGATCGCGATGGCGTTCGGCGTCCTCGGCACCACGCCGGGGGCTCGGATTACGATCGACGACCCCGCCTGCGTGGCGGTCAGCTTTCCCGGGTTCTTCGAAGTCCTTCGCCGCGTCCGGGGGGCTCGGTGACCGCGCGCGTCATCGCCATCGACGGGCCGGCGGCCTCGGGCAAGTCGTCGACCGCCGCCGCGGTGGCCCGGGAACTCGGGGCCAGCCATCTCGACTCCGGGGCCTTGTACCGGGGCCTGACGCTGATTGCCCTCGAACTCGGCCACGACGACCCGACCGAAATCCGGTCCGCCGCCGAACGCCGGGGCCTCATTCTCCGGCACGACGGGGCCGAGATCGTGCCGTTTCTCGACGGCCGGCCGGCGGAGAACCTGATCCGCTCCGACGGGGTGACCGCGGCGGTGTCCCGGATCGCCGCGCTCGCCCCGCTCCGTGAGTGGGTCAACGCCCGGCTCCGCGAGGCGGCCACGGCCGAGCGGATCCTGGTGCTCGACGGCCGCGACATCGGCACCGCCGTCTTTCCCGACGCGAGCCTCAAGGTGTTCCTGACCGCCACCCCGGAGGCCCGGGCCCGCCGGCGGTTGGCCCAGCGAGGGGAGATGTTCGATTCCGATTCCATCCGGGTGGAGGCCACGGCCCTGGCGGCCCGGGATGCCAGCGATGCCTCCCGAACCGTGGCTCCGCTCCGCCGGGCCCCGGATGCCATCCTCATCGATACCACCAACTTGAGCTTCAAGGACCAGGTCGACCGGATCGTGGCGGCGGCCCGTAAGGCCTTGCTGGCGTAGCACTTCCCCGTTACTTTCTTCCGCCCCTCGTCCGGCGGATGTCCGGCCCGAGGCATCACCCTTAACCGGGGCCCATCCCACCGGGCCCACGTGAGCGTTCCCATGTCCAAGCCGCATAAGTCCGGCGCCGCGCAGTTCTCCACCGCCACGGGCCTTCGGGTCCGTACCGACCTCTACGACGACAACTATTCCGACGCCGATTACGAAAGCATGCTCTCGATGTACGAGGGCACGATGGCGCAGATCGTCGAGGGCGAAATCGTCAAGTCGAAGGTCCTCCGGATCACCGAAAACGCCGTCATCCTCGACGTCGGCTTCAAGTCCGAAGGCTCCGTGCCGCTCGACGAGTTCAAGGAACGGCCGCAGGAGGGCGAAGAGGTCGAGGTCTTCCTCGAGCACCTCGAGGACCACGAAGGCGCCGTCGTGCTGTCGAAGAAGAAGGCCGACTTCATGCGGGTCTGGGAAAAGATCCGCGTGGCCCACGAGACCGACCAGCCGGTCCAGGGCACCCTGATGAAGAAGATCAAGGGTGGTGTCGTCGTCAACGTCATGGGTGTGGATGCCTTCCTCCCCGGCTCGCAGATCGCGCTCCGCCGGGTGCCCAACATCGACGAACTCCTCGGCCAGTCGTTCGAGTTCAAGATCATCAAGCTCAACAAGCGCCGCCGGAACATCGTGGTGTCGCGCCGGGTCATCCTCGAGAACGAGCGGGCCAGCAAGCGCGAGCACCTGATGAAGGAGCTCCAGCCCCAGCAGATCCGGAAGGGTATCGTCAAGAACATCACCGACTTCGGCGCGTTCATCGATCTCGGCGGCGTCGACGGCCTGCTCCACATCACCGACATGTCCTACGGCCGGGTGTCCCACCCGACCGAGCTGGTCCAGATCGGCTCCGAGGTCGAGGTCAAGATCCTCGACATCGATTGGCAGCGGGAGCGGATTTCGCTCGGCATGAAGCAGCTCCAGCCGTATCCGTGGAAGGACATCGCCGAGAAGTACCCGGTCGGCACCCGGGTCCAGGGCAAGGTCGTCTCGATCACCAACTACGGCGCCTTCGTGGAGCTGGAAGCCGGCATCGAGGGCCTGGTCCACATCTCCGAAATGAGCTGGACCCGCAACGTCCGCCACCCCTCGAAGATCGTCTCGATCGGCGAGACCATCGAGGCCGTGGTGCTCAAGGTCGACGAAACCGAGGAGAAGATCTCCCTCGGCATGAAGCAGACCGAGCAGGATCCGTGGATGATCCTGCCCCAGAAGTACCCGGTCGGCACCCGGATTCAGGGCAAGGTCCGGAACCTGACCAGCTTCGGCGCCTTCGTCGAAATCGAGCCGGGCATCGACGGCCTGATCCACATCTCCGACATGTCGTGGACCAAGCGGGTGCAGCACCCGTCGGAAGTGGTCAAGAAGGGCGACGGAGTCGACGTGGTGGTCCTCAACATCGACGCCGAGAACAAGCGGATTTCCCTCGGCCTCAAGCAGGCCGAAGAGGATCCGTGGCTCAAGATCGGCGAGAATCTCCCGGTTGGCAGCAACATCCGGGGCCGGATCGTGCGGATGATGGACAAAGGCGTCGTCGTCGATCTTGGCAACGACCTCGAGGGCTTTGCCCCGATGTCGCAGCTCGGCTTCGACAACGTCCAGAACCCCGCCGATGTCGTCAAGGAAAACCAGGTGGCCGACGTCGAGGTCCTCGAGGTCGACCCGATTCACCACCGGATCGTGGTTGGCGTCAAGGCCTATCCGGAGGACGAGACCGGCGCGCCGCCCAAGCAGGAGCCGCTGCCGCCGATCGTCGACGAATGATCGTCGCGCCGGCGTAGCCGGAACAGGAAACGGGGGGCCGCGATCGCGGCTCCCCGTTTTCGTTAGGTGCTTCCCGCCGAACCTGGCCGCGGGGCGCTACCGAGCCGCGGCTCAGGCGCGTTCCGGTCCGACCGGCCGATCGTCCACCAAACCGCCCTCGAGCGCGTATCGAATCAGCGCCGCGGTGGTGTCGACCCCGAGCTTGGCGAGAATCCGGGCCCGATAGGTGCTCACCGTCTTGGGCGACACATCCAGATCGGCCCCGATCTCCTTGAGGCTCTTTCCCGACGCGATCATGACCAGCACCTCGAACTCCCGTTCCGACAGCGCCTCGTGCGGGTCGGTCGGTGAGGCGCCAGCCACCTGGGCGGTCAGCCGTTCGGTCATCGCCGAGGTCAGGTAGCGACGGCCGCCGTGCACCCGCCGGATCGCCGCCACCAGTTCGTCGCCCGACCGGGTTTTGCAGAGGTACCCCGCCGCGCCCGCCCGGAGGGAACGGACCGCGTACTGTTCCTCGGCGTGAACGCTCACCACCAGGATCTTGATCTGGGGCCAATTCTCCTTGAGTTCCCGGAGGTTGGCCAGGAAACCAGGTCCCGGCATCGCCACGTCGAGGAGCACCACGTTGGGACGGCTCGGCGGGATCTGGTCGAACAACTCGTCGCCATTGGCGGCTTCGGCGACGATTTCCATATCGGGTTGCTCCCCGATGACCGCCCGGAATCCCCGCCGGATCATGGGGTGATCGTCGGCCATCGCGATCCGAATCATGTCTCAACCATCCTTGGCAAGGGTAACGTCAGCGACACGACGGTGCCGCCGCCCGGGATGGCGTTCACGCCGAGCGAGCCGCCCCAGGTCAGGGCCCGCTCCTTCATTCCCAACAGACCAAAGCCCGACGAGTGCTCGGGCGAATCTCCCAGTCCGATGCCGTCGTCGCGGATCGTCAGTTCGAGCCGCGAGGGCTCCCACGACAGCTCCACCGCGACCCGCCGGGCGCCGGCGTGTCGGGCCACGTTGGTCAGGGCTTCCTGGGCGATCCGGAACACCGCGATGGC
>JAEUJH010000825.1 GCA_016794825.1 Gemmatimonadota bacterium | reverse complement strand
TCTAGGAGCCGGTCGACGTCCCAGGTCACTCGACTCGACTACTTCCCGGCCCGGCTCTTCCACGCGGCCAACAGCTCCGCCTCGCGGGCTCGGGTCATGCCCGCGGCCCGCTTGGCCCGTTCCGCGGCGGGGCGGGCCTTGTCCCACTCGATCGTATCGCGGGCCGTATCGGCCAGCGGCCGGAAGGTGAGTCCCGCGGCCACGGCGCGCCGCACGTCGACGAACATCAGCGGCTCGCCCGGCGCCCACGCCGGCAGTTCGCTCCACACGGCCACCTTCTGCTCGGCCAGGAACGTCTCCGGCACCCAGGTGAACTGCACCGGCGTCGACGTCACCGCCCGGCATCCGTAGAGCATCTCGGCCATCGACATCCGGGCCGCGGGACCGGTGGCGTTGAAGTCGCCGGTGGTTCCGTTCTCGGCCAGGCGGACGATCCACTCGGTCAGGTCGCGCTGATCGATGATCTGCATGGCGTGATCCGGATTGCCCGGGGCCAGCACCTCGCCGCCCTCGTCGATCCGGACGGGCCAGTAGGTGAAACGGTCGGTCGGATCGGTGGGCCCGACGATCAGGCCGGGTCGGACGATGCAGGCCCGACCGGGGAACGCGGCGTGCACCAGGTTCTCCGCGATGGCCTTGGAAAGGCCGTAAGGCACCTGGTCGCCATCCTTCCAGGTGGCCGGCGGGCTGAAGCGCTCGGAGGTTTCGTCGATGATCGGCTTGGCCAGCACCCGGCCGGCGTGCTGGTACCCCATGGCGGGCGTCTGGTACGCCGAGATCGACGACACGAACAGGTAGAGACCGGTCGAGTCCTTGAGCGCCTTGACGCTCCGCGTCACCCAGCGGTAGTCGCGGGCGTTGTTGTCGAGGACCGCGTCCCATTGGCGCTTGCCGAGGACGCTGAGATCGCCTTCCCGATCCGCGATCAGGTGCTCGACGCCCGCCACCTTGGCCTGGCTCCGGCCCCGGGTCAGGATCGTGACCTGGTGCCCGCGCTCCAGCGCGTAGCGAACCGTGTTGGGCCCGATGAACCCGGTACCGCCGAGGATCAGCAGCTTCTTGGCCGCCCCGGAACGGCTCGGCGAAGGCGCGGCCGGCGCGGGCGCGGCGCCCGCGGCACCGGGCCGCAGGGCCAACCCGGCCCCGACGGCGGTGGCGACCCGAACGAAATCACGACGGGAGGCTGACATGGTCAGTCCTTCTTCTTGAGAGCCGACTTGTTGGCTTCGATGAAGGCCCGAATTTCGTCGCTCATGTCGAGCAACTTGAGCCACTGTTCCTGATAGAAGGTGATCGGGAAGCGACCCAACCCGTACACCGACACCCCGCCCTTCTCGCTCACCTTGAGCGAGACGCCCTTCGAGGCACCCTTCTTGAGCGCCTCGTTCTCGCGGCGGAGCCGCTCCAGTTCCGCCTTGAGATCTTCATCCGACATGGACTCGTTCCTTTCCAATGAATTGGGCCCCGGCGCCTACTTCCGGGGCAGATATTCGGCCGGCACCCGGTTCCCGTGACGTTCGTCATCGAACGTCCAGCCCAGGATCCACCACCGTTTGCCGTCCCAGTATAGCTGGATGCTGTTGATCCCTCGACTGAACACCGCGCCGCCCGGCGTCCGCGCCGACTCGTACGTGCTCCAGACATGAACCAGCGACCCGATCCGCTGGGTAACGCGGTGGACCTCCCGCTCGAAGAACCCTTCCTTCCGCGGCCCGGTCCCCTGGCGCTGGTAGTACTCGGCCAGAGTGATCATCGTCGCCGTGGCCGAGCCGTCGGCCCGGCGCTCGAGCATCGTGATCCGGGCCTTCGGGTGGTGGAGCGTCTCGTCGCGCGCCGGATCCGGCAGCGACCCGACCGGGCCGCTCACGACGTCGTAGTACGCCTTCATGATCCCGTCGAGCGTCGCGACGTCCTCGGGACGAGGAGTGGCCTGGGCGGACAGGAGCGCCGGAACGACCAGCAGGGCGAGCAGGATGCGCATGGGAGGCTCGACTGAGGGCAACGGGTCAGCGACTCGTCGACTCGAGTCGCTCGTAGTGGGCGGAGCGGTCGTCCCACCGGCTCAACAGCTGGCGGGCCGGATCGGGAATGTAGGCCTTCTCGTAGTCGTCGCCGGCAAACGCGCGGACGTCGGCAATCGAATCGAACCGCATGATGGTGACGAACTCCCACTCGCCGCTTGGCAGCTCGCGCGCCAAGAGTTCGACGCCCCGGTAGCCCGCGATCCCCTTGGCGGCGATGCCCGGGAGCACCGTCGTCCGGAGCAGGGTCTCGTACGCCTGCCGGTTGGCGGCGGTCGTCCATCCATGCCAGACTCGATACACCATCGGGAGCCTCGAACCGGAGATCAACGGGGACCGGGAGTATACTCGACCCGGGCCTTGAGTCGAACCAGGTGACCGCCGTCGTCGTAGTCCCGACCCGCGGTGGCCACGTACCGGGCCAGATCGCCGGCCAGGAGTCGTCGCACCAGCGGAAAGAGGACCGGCCCGGCGGCGGATCCCCGCCCACGACCGGTAATGACGTGGACCAGGCCGCCCGGATGGCGGCGGATCGAGGTCTCCAGAAAGTCGGCGAGGCGGCGGGGCGTGTCGAGCCGGCTCGAGCCGTGGAGGTCGAGCGTGGCGGCAACGGGCCCATCGAGGGGATCGAACGGGTCGCGATGCCGGGGCATTGCGGGCGGCCGGAACCCGGTCAGCGGAGCCCGACCAACTCCTCGGTAACCCGCTTGAGCCGGGCGCGGGCCTCGGCGTCGTACGCCTGGGCGTGCGCCTTCCCGTCGGCGAGCCCGTTGAAGAACTTGCCGGTTCCCTTGTCCTCGAGCACCAACTGGAGCACCGCACGGGCGCCCTCGTCGATGGTCGACCGGGGTGGATACCCGGCCCGGGTGACCATGCCCGTCGGCATCAGGGTGGCCGGGTGGAGCGCGTTGACCGTAATGCCCTTGCCCTCGAGTTCCGCGGCCAGGTCGAACGTGAACATCACCTGGGCGAGTTTGCTCTGCCCGTAGGCCCGGATCGGCGAGAAGTTCTTGGCGATCATCACGTCGTCGAAGTCGACCGGACTGGCCGAGAGCGACGAGACGTTGACGATCCGCGCCGGCGCGCTGGCCAGCAGCTTCGGGAGCAGGAGCCGGGTCAGCAGCACGCTCGACAGGTAGTTGACCTGGAACCGCAACTCGTGCCCCTCGGCCGTCAGCTCGCGCTCCGCCGGCACGGTGCCGATCCCGGCGTTGTTGACGAGCACGTCGAGCCGCTGGTAGTCGCGGAGGATGTCCGCGGCAAACCGGCGGACGTCGGCGTTGGACGCAAAATCGGCCGCGTAGAACCGGGCGCTTCCCTTGCCCGCCTGCGCGATCTCGCGGACCACCTCGGCCCCACGGGCCGCGTCGCGCCCGTGGACGATGACGTGAGCCCCACCCGCCGCCAGCCGCAGGGCCACTTCGCGGCCCAGGCCGCTGGTGGCCCCGGTGACGAGGATGACCCGCTGTCCGGGTTGCGGCTTGGCGGCCACCTGGGCCGCGAGCGGAACGATGCCGGCACCACCGGCCAGCGCCAGAACGAGAGCAGCGAAACGACCCATCGAGCAACCGCCGAAGAGAGACGCTCTAACCTACCCGTTTGCGCCGGTGAGGGGAAACTCATCCATGGCCGGCCGCATCTCCGAGGCCGGCCCGATACCGAGACCAGTCCCGCACTCGTGGCTCAGCCCCAGGCCCCGCCGCGGGCCCGGCCACCCGATGGCCGTCCCGGTCCGGGGGAATTAAAATCAGCGGTCCCCGGCTACCGTCCCCGTCCCTGGAGTCGACCGTGCGTATCCCGTTGATCTGCCTGCTGACCCTGTCACTGACGACGGCGGGTCAGGCCCAGTCCCGCTTTGCCAAGGCCATCAACATCGGGACGGTCGATTCGATCTGGTCGGCGACGCTCAAGGAGAATCGGCCCTACCTGGTCTACACCCCGCCGTCGTACGACGATACGACCTCGACGCCCCAGAAGTATCCGGTCCTCTATCTGCTCGACGGCGACGCCCATTTTCACTCCGTCACCGGCCTGATCCAGATCCTCGGCACCGGCGTGAATGGCACCTACGCGATCCCGGAGATGATCGTGGTCGCCATTCCCAACACCGACCGGTCGCGGGACATGACGCCGACGCACGTGGAGACCGGGTTCGACGGCAAGCCGTCGCCGTTCTTCAAGACCACGGGCGGGATGGGGAACTTCTTCACCTTCCTCAAGTCCGAGCTGATTCCGAAGATCGAGGGGAAGTACCGGACGATGCCTTATCGGGTGTTCGTCGGGCACTCCCTGGGCGGCATCACCGCCATCAACGCGCTCTACACGATCCCCGAGACGTTCAACGCCTACATCGCGATCGATCCGAGCCTCTGGTGGGACAACAAGACGCTCCTCAAGCAGGCCAAGACGTTCATTACCGGCGCCAAGCTCGACGGCAAGGCTCTCTACGTGGCCAAGGCCAACACGATGAGCCCCGACGACACCACCGGTAACCCGCACTACGAGGCCATCAGCAAGTTCAACGCGGTCATGGAGGCCTACAATCGGTCCGGCCTCCGCTACGGCTACAAGTATTACGAGAAGGACGACCACGGCTCGGTGCCGCTGATCGCCGAGTACGACGCGTTCCGGTTCATCTTCGACGGCTACAAGGTCGATCTGGGTCGGGTACTGGCCAATCCGCGCCACATCGTCGACCACTATCGCGAGGTGTCGACCCGGCTCGGCGCCACCTTCATGCCCTCCGAGGGCGCCCTCAACATGCTCGGGCAGATCGCTCTGACGCAGGACACCACCAAGGCCATCCAGTTCTTCGAGGTCGGCGCCGAGCTGTACCCCGCCAGCTTCCGGCCCCACGATCGACTCGGCGCGATCTTCATGGCCCGCGGCGACAAGGCCAAGGCCCGTGCCCATTTTGAGCACTCGCTGACCCGGAACGCCAACAACCCGAAGACGCGCGAGTTGCTCACCAAGCTCGGCCAATGACGACCGTCGTCATCCGGCGCCCCGACGACTGGCACGTCCACCTCCGCGACGGGCCGATGCTGGCCCACGTGCTCGACTTCACCGCGCGGCAGTTTGCCCGGGCGATCGTGATGCCGAACCTCGATCCGCCGGTCGTCACCACCGCGGACGCCGAGTCGTATCGCCAGCGGATCCTGGCCGGGCTCCGACCCGACCGCCGGTTCACGCCGCTGATGACGGCCTACCTGACCGACGGCACCGACCCCCGGGACCTGGCGGCGGGCTTCGAGCGCCGGGTCTTTACCGCGGCCAAGCTCTACCCGGCCCACGCCACCACCAACTCGGCCAAGGGCGTAAGCGACGTCCGGCGGATCTACCCGGTGCTGGCCGAGATGGAGCGGGTCGGCATGCCCCTCCTCGTGCACGGCGAAGTGACCGACCCGAGCGTCGACATCTTCGACCGCGAGGCGGTGTTCCTCGAGCGAGTCCTGGCTCCGGTGATTCGCGACTTTCCCGGGCTCAAGGTCGTCTGCGAGCACATCACCACCGAGGACGCCGTCGCGTTCGTCCTCGGCCATGGCGATCGGGTGGCCGCGACGATCACTCCGCACCATCTGCAGTTCAGCCGGAACGCCATCTTCCAGGGCGGGATCCGGCCGCACTTCTACTGTCTCCCGATCCTCAAGCGGGAAAAGCACCGCCTGGCACTCCGCCGGGCCGCCACGTCGGGCAATCCGAAGTTCTTCCTCGGCACCGACACGGCGCCGCACGCCGTTCATACCAAGGAAAACGCCTGCGGGTGCGCCGGCATCTTCAACGCCCCGGTGGCTCTCGAAGCCTATCTGACGGTCTTCGACGAGGAAGGCGCGCTCGACCGGTTTGCCGGGTTCGCGTCCGAGCACGGGGCCCGTTTCCACGGCTTGCCGCTCAACGACGGCACCGTGACGCTGGTGCGCGAACCGCTCCCGGTTCCGGACCGGCTCGAGAGCCAGGGCGTCGCGGTGGTTCCCTACCAGGCGGGCACGACGCTGCCGTGGCGAATGGTGACCTCGTGAGGACCACGGTCCGGGCGCTGGCGCTCGCCGTGTTGACGCTCGCGACCCGAACCCTGCCCGGAACAACCCAGGACGCGCCGGATCAACCGGAGATCCTCGCCGCGGTCGACCGGTACTTTGCCGGGATGAAGGCGCGCGACACCGCCGCGATGGCGTCGGTCTCGCTCCCCGGTGGCATGACCGCGGTGGCCCGGTATGACGGCGCCGGCGTCCGGATCATGGGCGGCCCGTCGGCCGCCGGCCGGGCCCGCCTGGCCGCGATGGCCGAGGGTCCGACCGAGCGGCTGCTGGCGGCCGAAGTGTGGCAGGACGGCGATATCGCCGCCGTGTGGGCACCGTACGAGATTCGGCAGGGAAACCAGTTGCTCCATTGCGGCTACGACGCGTTTGCGCTGGCCCGGAGCGACGGACGGTGGCGGATCGCGAACTCGACCTACACGGTGCGATCCGAGGGCTGTCCCGCCGTCCGGGCCGCGGCGGCCGGACCGCTGCCGCTTGCCGGGCCTACCGCCGACGAGCGCCACGCGGTGCTGGCCCCGGTGGACAGCTTCTTCGCCGCCCTCAAGCGACGCGACACGACGCTCCTCGGCACGGTCTTCACCAGCCGGGGCAACTGGGTCACGGCGTCCTACCGAAACGGCCAGGCCACCATCGGGCGCCGCCCGGTATCCGAGGACGCCGGCATCGTCGCTCGAGCCACCGCGGTTCTCGACGAGCGGCTCCTCGACGCGGTCGTCCGGATCGACGGCGACATCGCGATGGTCTGGGGCCCCTACCAGTTCCGCGTCGGCGATCAGCTGAGCCACTGTGGGCACGACCTGTTTCATCTCACTCGGGATGGCGGCGTCTGGCGGCTCGAGGGCGGCGCGTTCACCATCCGGCCCGACGGCTGTACCCGTTTGACCGGGCCGCGGCAGGTGGACTCGCTGCCCTCCCGGGCCCCGGATGCCACCGCCGCCTACGGCGCCGATCGTCGGCAGTTCGGCGAGCTTCGACTGCCCAAGGGCGCCGGCCCGTTTCCGGTGGCCGTGGTCATTCACGGTGGGTGCTGGCAGCGGCAGTTCGCGTCGGCCGGCAACACGGCGGCGCTGGCCGAGTCGCTTCGCGAGGCTGGGATCGCGACCTGGAACATCGAGTATCGAACGGCCGACGAGCCGGGCGGCGGCTGGCCCGGTACGTTCCACGACGTGTCCGACGCCACGGACTACCTTCGCACCCTGGCGCGATCGCATCCGATCGACACCACCCGAGTCATCGCGGTGGGTCACTCGGCCGGCGGGCACCTGGCGCTCTGGACCGCGGGCCGGCCCCGGTTGCCCGAGGGCTCGCCACTCCGCCGCGGAACCCCGTTGCGAGTAGTCGGCGCGGCGGCACTCGGCCCGGTGATGGACCTCGGTGAGTTTGCCGCCCGGCTCCCCGGGACGTGCGGCCGGGGCGCCACGATGGTGGTCGGCGGCTCGCCGAGCGAGGTGCCCGAGCGTCACGCCGCCGGAACGCCGATCGGTCTCCTGCCGCTCCGGGTGCCCCACGCCATCGTGGTCGGGGAGCTCGACGGCATCCTTCCGGCAGTGCCCCGCGAGGCCTACGTCCGACGGGCCCGTGCCGCCGGCGATGATGTCCGGCTGGTGGTCGTTCCCGATGCCGGCCATTTCGAGGTCATCGCGCCGAACTCGAAGGCGTGGCCGGTGGTCCTCGAGCAGATCCGGAACCTGCTGCCCCGATAAGCGGCAGCTCCCCGGGCCTCTGGGTCGGACCCAGAACCGGCTCAGACCGTCATTTGCGCCAGCGCCGTTTTGGCCGCACCTTATCGCCCTCCTCATTTCGAGTGACAGCCATGTCCCGTCGCCTCCTGCTGGCGCTTCGCGAGGTCCCACGCCTCCACCAGTTGGCGACGGCCGGCTGGCGGTCGAGGGCGGATCGATCTTCTACCGGGTGGTCGGCTCCGGCCCCGGGGTGCCGGTCGTCCTGCTTCACGGCGGTCCGGGATACACCGCCCACTACCTCGAGCCACTCACCGCGCTCGGCGACGACCGACCGGTCGTGCTCTACGATCAGTTCGGCTCCGGCCGCTCCGACCGTTCGACCGACACGACCCTGTTCCAGATCGGCCGCTACGTCCGGGAGCTCGATTCGCTCCGCAAGGCGCTCAAGCTGGACCGGATTCATCTCTACGGGCATTCGTGGGGCACCATGCTGGCCCTCGAGTATCTGGCCACCAATCCGTCCGGCATCGTGTCGGTCACCCTCGCGAGTCCGGTCATCACGACCGCGAGTTGGGCGGCGGACGGAAAGGCGTTGCTGACCACGCTCCCCGACTCGATCCAGCGGATCATCGCCACGCACGAGGCGGCCGGGACGACGTCGTCGCCCGAGTATCAGACCGCTGCGATGGAGTTCATGCTGAAGTATGTCTTCGGGATGACGCCGCCTTTTCCGCCGGAAGCGGACAGCGCCGTGGCCGGGTACAATCCGGCCGTGTACGAGACGATGTGGGGGCCGAGCGAGTTCAGTCCCACCGGCAATCTCCGTTCGTTCGACCGCTCGGCCACGCTGGCCGGGCTCACCATTCCGGTCCTGTTCACCGCGGGTCGCAACGACGAGGCCCGGCCGGAAACGGTCGAGCGCTTCGCCAAGACCGCCAAGGACGCCGAGGTCCGGATCTTCGAGAAGAGCGCCCACATGACCATGCTCACGGAGCGGGAGGCTTACGTGGCCGCCCTCCGGGACTTCCTCCGGCGCCACGACCCCAAATGACCCCTCGGGCGGTTCGGGCCGCCTGACGCTAACTTCCGGGGGATTGGATCCCGTTCAAACCAGCCCCCGGAGCGTTACCGATGGTCCGTCTGCGCCTCGCCGCGTCGTTGTGTTTTGCCGCCTCTCTCCTCCCCGGCCTGGCTGCTGGCCAGGCCAAGAAGGCCGCCAAGGACCCGCTGGCCGGGTTCGATGCCTACGTCCAGGATGGGCTCGCCAAGCTCAAGGGTGTCGGCCTGGCCATCGCGGTGGTCAAGAATGACTCGATCGTCTATGCCCGCGGCTTCGGCGTCAAGAAACTCGGCGACCCCGCCCCGGTAACCCCGCGGACCATCTTCGCGGTCGGATCGACCACCAAGGCGTTCACCACCGCGGCGCTGGGCATGCTGGTCGACGAAGGCCGCTTCGGCTGGGACACCCGAGCCACCGATCTGCTCAAGGGATTCGAGGTCTCCGACCCGAAGGTCACCCGCGAGATCACGGTCCGCGACCTGGTCACGCACCGAAGCGGCCTGTCGCGCGGCGACCTCCTGTGGATGGGCTCGGACCTTTCCCGCGCCGAGGTGCTCCGCCGGGTCCGATACCACCAGCCCACCTGGAGCATCCGGACCACGTTCGGGTATCAGAACATCATGTACCTGGCCGCCGGCGAGATCATCCCGGCCGTCACCGGCCGTTCCTGGGACGACTTCCTCAAGGAGCGGATTTTCCAGCCGCTCGGCATGAACGCCTCCACCACCACGGTGCGCGGTCTCGATCGCCAGCCTGACGTCGCGACGCCGCACATGGAGATGGACGGACGAGTCGTTCCGATCGCGTACCGCCAGATCGACAACATCGGTCCGGCCGGCTCGATCAACTCGAACGTCCTCGACATGGCGCAGTGGATCCGGTTCCACCTGAACGGCGGAACGGTCGGGGGCCGACCGCTGCTCGCGCCGGCGACGCATCAGGAGATGTTCGTCACCCAGATGTGGATGCGGCCCAGCGAGGCCGGCTTCCTCTATCCCGGCGTCAACTTCCTCGGCTACGGACTGGGGTGGTTCCTGTTCGATCACGCCGGCCGCAAGGTGGTCGAGCACTCCGGCGGGATCGACGGGATGACCACCGAGCTGATGATGGTGCCCTCCGAGAAGCTCGGCGTCATCGTGCTCACCAACAACAGCTCCTCGATCGTGGCATTCCCGATCGCGCGGGCGGTGCTGAATCGGTATCTGGGCGTCGATCAGGATCCGGTCCCGGCCGCGCTGCCGATCATCGCGATGATGGAGTCGGCCGCCAAGCGGGCGGAAGACAGCATCGCCAAGGCCCGGGCGGTCGGGAAGGGCCCGTCGGCCGCCTTGAGCGCCTATACCGGCATCTTCGACAACCCGATGCATGGCCCCGCCCGGGTGACGGTGGAGAACGGCAATCTGGTGGTGTCCGTCGACGCTCGGACCGAGGCCATCGACCTGACCCATTGGCACTACGACACCTTCCGAGCCGCGTCCCGCGACAAGCGGTTCGGCAAGTCGTGGGTGACCTTCCGCCTCGGCACCGATGGCTCGGTGGCCGCGATGACGGTCGAGGGGTTGGAACAGGAGTTCGTTCGCCGGCCCGCCGCCGTCATCGCGTCGAGCTGCGACCCGAGCAGCCCCGACCGGAGCCGGCTCGCCACCCAGGCGTCGCCCTACGATTCGACCGCCATCCATGTTGGCGGTCAGTCGGCCAAGATCTGCTACTCCCGGCCCTCGATGCGCGGCCGGACGGTGTTCGGCAGCAACCTGGTGCCGTACGACTCGCTCTGGCGGACCGGCGCCAACGATCCGACGATCCTCCACCTGCCGTTCGACGCGGACATTGCCGGGCTCAAGGTGCCGGCCGGGAAGTACTCGGTCTACACGGTGCCGGGCCGGACGCGCTGGACCCTGGTGCTGAACAAGTCGATTACCCAGGGCGGCTCGACCCGCGACGAAGGCCAGTTCAAGAGCGCCTACACCGCCGAGGTGCAGGCCCAGGAACTCGGGCGGGTGCCGGTGGCGGCCGAGGCGATCAGTGATCCGGTGGAGAAGTTCACCCTTCGGTCGGTGGCCACCGGCAGTGCCGCGGCGGAGCTGATCCTCGAGTGGGAGAAGACCCGGGTCCGCATTCCGATCGCCGCGTCCAAGCCCTGATCCCGACGGTGCGGGGGAATCCGTGCCATGGCGGCACGGATTCCCCGGATCACGGGCCAGGGACCGAGCGTCGGGACCCCTTCGAATCGAGCCCAGCCGGGCTTGTGTTGACTTTCGACAATAGAAACCGTATCGTGATGTCGAAACCCGACACGAGGGGATCGACCCGATGCCGCCCGCACCAGCCCAGGAAGTCCTCCGAGGCACCCTCGATCTCCTGATCCTCCGCACCCTGGCCCTCGCGCCCGAGCACGGGTGGGGCATTGCCCAGCGGATCGAGCAGCAGTCGAACGAAGCCCTCCAGATCGGTCAGGGATCGCTCTACCCCGCCCTCCAGCGCCTGGAGAACAAGGGGTGGATCGACAGCGACTGGGAGACCACCGACCAGAACCGCCGCGCCAAGTACTACCGGTTGACGGCGTCCGGCCGCCGAGCGCTCCAGGCCGAGACCGACAGCTGGCGGCGCTATGTCCAGGCGGTCGAACTGATCCTGGCCAACGGGTAGCGAACCCATGGACCGGATTCGAGCCTGGTGGAAACGGCTCCGCGCGATGATCCGCCCGGAAGCCGCCGATCGCGAGCTGACCGACGAGATGCGGTTCCACCTCGAGATGGAGGTGGCCAAGAACCTCCGCGCCGGCATGTCGCCGGCCGCGGCGCTTCGAGCGGCCCGGATCTCCTTCGGGGCGGCCGAACAGTTCAAGGAAGAAGTTCGAGCGTCCCGCGGGGTCGACTGGCTCGAAACGGTCGCGCGCGACATCCGTCACGCGGCGCGGAGTTTCAGCCGGGCCCCGGGCTTCAGCGCCGTGGCGGTGCTCACGCTCGGCGTCGGCATCGGGGCCGCGACCACGGTGTTCGGCGTGGTCGACGCGGTGGTCCTGGCACCCCTTCCCTATCCCGACCCGGACCGACTGGTGCACGTCTGGGAGACCAACCCGGAGGGCGGCGATTTTCCCACCTCCGAACCGAACTACCTCGACTTCCGCGACCGGAACCGCACGTTCTCCGCGCTCGCGGCCTACCGACCGGGCGGCGGCGGCCTGACCCTCACCGGCATCGGCGAGCCGCGCCTGGTGAAGGTGGCGTCGGGGACGGCATCGTTGTTCCGGGTTCTCGGCGTCGACGCGCTGGTCGGTCGGACCTTCTCCGACGCGGAAGACGTTCGCGGTGGCAACCCGGTGGTGCTGCTCAGCCACGGCTTCTGGCAACGGACCTTCGGCGGCGACTCCACCCTCGTGGGGCGGACCATCACGCTGGCCGGGACCCCCTACACCGTGGTCGGCGTATTGCCGGCGAGCTTCCGGTTCCTGCCGGTCGAGGCCTGGGT
>JAEUJH010000807.1 GCA_016794825.1 Gemmatimonadota bacterium | reverse complement strand
GCAACTGGACCGGGGCCCCGCTTGCCGCCGCGAGGAGGCAGGCCGATTCGTACGCCGCCAGGGAGCCCTCGGAGAAGTCGACACCGACGAGATACGCGTTCATAGCTTCAATACTTTGCAAGGACCCCGCCACCGGGGCCCGTCGCGTCATGCTGTTGCCAGTTATCGACTTGGGGAGATTGCGGGTGCTGGAGGTGGGGAATATTGCCCCACCGCTATCCAGGAAAGCCCCACCGCGGGACTCAGAGTTCCGGCAGTCCGGAGGCTCGATACTCTTCCAGCTTGCGGTACAGCGTCTTCCGGTCGAGGCCGAGGACCTCGGCGGCTTTGGACTTGTTGCCGCCGACCTCGCGGAGGACCTGGAGGATGTAGAGGCGTTCCAACTGGGCCAGATCGAGCCGCTCCTGGCTGGCACGGGCCAATGCCGGGCCGGCGCTGCTGGCGCCCCGGATCCGGGCGGGCAGGTCGTCGACGGTGATCTCGTCACCCTCGGCCAGGGTGGCGGCTCCGAGTACGGCGTTGCGGAGTTCCCGGACGTTGCCGGGCCACGGATAGCTGACGAGCGCGGCGGCGGCCTCCCGGGTCAATCGGGTGGGGGTCGCCGCCTCGGTCGGGTGGCGGCGAAGGAAGTGCTCGACCAGCCCCGGGATGTCCCCGGTCCGCTCGCGAAGCGGCGGGACCTGCGCGCTCAGGACGTTGAGCCGCCAGAAGAGATCGTCGCGGAACCGGCCCGCCTTGACCTCGCTCTCCAAGTCTCGATGGGTGGCGGCGACGACCCGAACGTCGACCGGGCGCGACTCGGTGGCCCCGACGCGACGCACCTCCGACTGCTCGAGCACTCGAAGCAGCTTCGGCTGGAGCGCCAGGGGAAGTTCCGCGATTTCGTCGAGGAGAATGGTCCCGCCATCGGCCACCTGGAACAAACCGTCGCGGGTCCGGTCGGCGCCGGTAAAGGCGCCCCGCTCGTGGCCGAACAGCTCCGACTCCATCAGCTGCTCCGGGAGCGCGCCGCAATTGACGGCCACGAACGCCCCTCGCCCGGACAGGCGATGGAGGGCGCGGGCCACCAGCTCCTTGCCGGTCCCGCTCTCACCGAAGACCAGCACGGGATGCGGCGATGCCGCCGCCCGGGCAATCAACCGATAGAGCGCCATCATCGGGGCTGACGTCCCGACGAACTCCACCGGAATGGCGCCGTCGCGGGCGCGATTCTGCCGCGCGGCCGCCCGCCGGTGACCGCTCTCCGTCAGCGCCCGCTCGACCGCCAGCAGAAGGTCGTCGGTGCCGAGCGGTTTGGTCAGGTAGTCGAACGCGCCCGCCTTGACCAGATCGATGGCCGAGTCGATCGAGCCGAACGCCGTCATCGTGACGACATGCAACTCCGGCCGGCGACGCCGGATCTCTCCGAGGAGATCCCGGCCCGCCATGCCCGGCAGCACCAGATCGCTGAGCACCAGGTCGGCGGGCTGGTCGGCGTCGAGCGCCCGGAGGGCCGCCTCGGCCGAGGGGAAGGGCGCCACCTCGTATCCGGCGGCGACCAGGATCTCGGCCAGCATCTCGCGCAGCTCGCGGTCGTCCTCGACGACGAAGATGCGATCAGCCATGGGCGGCCGCCGCCGGCCGGGGGCTCAGGTGCGGGAGGAGGACTCGAAAGACCGAGCCGGTCGGTTCGGTCTCGACCTCGAGACGGCCGCCGTGTTCCTCGACGATGCGCCGCGCCAGCACCAGGCCGAGTCCGGTGCCCCGGGGCTTGGTGGTGAAGAACGGCTGGAAGATCTGGGTCAGCACCTCGTCGGGGATTCCGGGGCCGGTGTCACCGACTTCGACGGCAACCGACTCGGCCGTCGCCGGATGGATCCGGATGGTGAGGGTTCGATGTCCGTCGGTCGTGTCCATGGCCTGGATCGCGTTCATGACCAGGTTGGCGAAGACCTGATGGAGCAGGTCGGCGTCGCCCTGGATCGGCGTCGGTCCAGGAATGTCCCGTTCGACCACGATGCCGGCCCGGCCGATTTCCGCGTCGAGGAATTCGAGCACCGAGCCGACCACCTCGGACAAGTCGATGGGCCGAAGCCGCGGCTCCTTCCGCTTGGCGAAGTCGAGCAGGTTCCGAACGATGGCGGTGATCCGGTTGATCTGGCGGTTGATGATCTCGAGGTTTCGGGTCCGGGCCGCCGGATCGGGATCGGTCCGGAGCAGCAGCTCGGCCCGCCCCGAAATGACCGTGAGCGGCGCCGCGATCTCGTGCGCCAGGCCGGCGGCGAGGTTGCCGATGGCGGCCGCCTTTTCCGCTTCGCGGAGGCGCCGCTCCGCCACCACGCGACCCTCCGCTTCCCGGACGACCTCGGCCCGAGTCCGCTCCAGTTTGCCCGCCATCTGGTTGAACTCGCGAGCCAGCTCCGCCAGCTCGCCGCCGCCCGGATCCTCGGGAATCCGATACGCCAGCCGTCCTTCGCCGAGCGCGTGGGCCGCGGCCACCAGCTGCTCCATCGGTCGGGTCACCACCCGGCCGACCAGCCAGAGGGTGACGACCGTGAGCGCGAGCAAGAGAGTCAGGGTGTTGAGGAGGAAGCGGCGCCGGACGTGGGCCTTGGCTTCCTCGACGAAGGAGAGCGGCTCGGCTACCTCGAGAATGCCGGTGATCGTGCCGTCGGCCTGGCGGAGCGGTCGGAGCACCGAGAACACCCGCTGACCTTCGATCTCGCGCTCCAGGGTGACGCTCCGGCCATCCCGCAGGACCGTCCGAAGGGACGCCTGGGGCGCCGCGCTGCTGAAGCTGAGCGGCTCCGACGCCACCGTCCCGACCCCGGTCGAATCGTAGAGCAGGATCCCGTAGATCGACGGCGTCCGGGTCACCTGGTTGACCAGAGCCTGGAGGTCCTCGCGTCGGAGGTCCCGCAGTGCCTGGTCGAACGCCAGGCCCAAGGCGGTGGAGTACGCCTGGACCTCCTGGCGGGCCGCCGGTACCAGGCTCTCCTCCCGCTCGATCAGCGACCAGGCAGCGTAGGCGACCATGATCACGACGACGATCGGAATCAGCGGGAAGAGGAGTCTGGATCCAAGCCGCACGCTGGCATCTCCCTGGGGGTGTCCCGCCGGGCGGCGGACCGTCCGGCGCGAGCGACGGACCGTCCGGCCACAGTGCAAGATAGGGGCCGGCGGGGCCCGGCGACCACCGTGGCCGCCGGCCCCCCGGGGTGCCGGGGTGGGTGGTCACGGCGCCGTCGCCGCCTGGGCCGGGTCGGCCGCCCGTCGGGGAGCCGTCACGGCCCGGGGCGGCCACCGCCGGTGGATGAACGCCAGCACCGGCGAGGCAATGAAGATCGACGAGAACGTGCCGGTAAAGATCCCGAAGAACATCACCAGGGCAAACGGCCGGATCACGTCGCCGCCGAACACCGCCAGCGCCGTCAGAGTGGCCAGCGCCGTTCCGCCGGTCAGCACGGTCCGGGGCAGGGTCTCGTTCACCGACCGATTGAGGGTCTGTTCGAGCGGCTCTCGATGCCGGCTCCGAAAATTCTCCCGGACCCGGTCGAAGATGACGATGGTGTCGTTGAGCGAGTATCCGACCACCGTCAGCAACGCCGCCACCACGACCAGCGTGAACTCGAGGTCGAGCGCCACGATGAACGCCAGCGTGGCGAGGATGTCATGGGCCGTCGCGACGATGGCGGCGAGCCCGAACCGCCACTCGAACCGGAAGGCCAGGTAGCCGAGGACCGCCCCGAACGACAGCAGGATGGCGAGCAGCGCCTTCGTCCGGAGTTCCTCGCCCACCTTGGGCCCGACGCCCTCGGTCCGCGCCACGGTGAACTGCCCGGGGCCCGCCGTGGCCTCGAGGGCCGCGGCCACGGTGGCCTTCTGTCCCTGCAGGTCGTCGGTCAACCCGGCCCGCACCACGAACTGGTTCGGAGCGCCGAACCGCTGGACCTCGGCGGTGCCGAGGCCCCGGTCGGCCAGGGCGCCGCGGAGCTGGCCCAGGTCGATCGGTCGGGTGGTTTCGACCTGGGTCAACGTACCGCCGGTAAAGTCGACACCCGTTCGAATCCCGCGAGTGGCGCCCAGCACCAGGCCCACGAGCAGAATGGCTCCCGTGATCGCATAGGCCAGTCGCCGGCGCCCGAGGAAGTTCCAGTTGGCGCCGCGGAAGAGGCGGAACGAACCCACCGACAGGGTCGACGGGTCGGACTTCCGGGACAGCCAGATCTGGTACAGCGTCCGGGTCACGAATACCGCGGTGACCATCGAGGCCAGGATGCCGATGATCAGCGTCACCGCAAATCCCTGAACCGGTCCGGTGCCGAACTGGAACAGGAACAGGCCGGTCAGCACCGTGGTCAGGTTCGAGTCGATGATGGCCGGCATCGCGTGCCGGAAGCCTTCCGTCACGGCCAGGCTCGGGGTCTTGCCGCGGTCGAGTTCTTCCCGGATCCGTTCGAAGATCAGCACGTTGGCATCGACCGCCATGCCGATCGACAGGACGAACCCGGCCAGCCCGGGCAACGTCAACGCCGCGCCGAACAGGGCCAGGGTGCCGAACGTGAACAGGGTGTAGAGACTGAGCGCCACGATGGCCAGCGCCCCGCTCGCGGCGTAGTAGCCCACCACGATCAGGATGACCGCGATGGTTCCGACGATTCCCGCCAGAATGCCGCCGCGGATCGAGTCTTCGCCCAGGCTCGGCCCGATCTCGTACTGCTCGACGATCTTGAGTGGCGTCGGCAACGAACCGGCCCGGAGCACCAGCGCCAGGTCCTGCGCCTCCTGCAGACTCCGGCCGGCCATCTGGATTCGGCCCTGCCGGTCGATTCGACTCTGGATCACGGGCGGGCGGCCCTGGACTCGACCATCGAGGACGATGGCCAGATAATCGCCCACGTGGCGACCGGTTTCCTGGCCGAACTTCCGGCCGCCGGGTCGGTCGAGTTCGAAATTGACTTCCGCCGCGTTGGTGAGCGGATCGGTCTGCGCGGTGGCGTTGACCAGGCTGGTGCCGGTGACGATCGGCCGCTCCTCCAGCGCGTAGAGGAACCGGATGCCCTCCTCCTCGTCGGCCGACCACTTGAGATCGACGCCGCGCGGCCAGAGCCGTCGAATCTCGGGGTGGTGGAGCAGACTGTCGACCCGGGCAAAGTCGGCGGCGGGCACCGCGTACTCTCCCGGCATCGAGCCCCCACCTCGCGCCGACGGAACGATCGACTCGGTCAGGAGCCCGGTCGTGGTGGACTCGGTGGCCGAGTCGGCCCGCAGCAGCCGGTCGACCGCGGACGACGGAGCGGCCGGCGCCGTCGCGGGCCGGAGGCCGAGCGAGGCCACGGCCCGGTCCATGGCCGGCAGGGCCCGCTCGAGCGCCCCGCTTTCGTCGGTGATCCGGAATTCGAGGAAGGCGGTTCGCTGGATGATCTCCCGGGCCCGCTCGGGGTCGTTGAAGCCGGGGAGTTCGACCACGATCCGTTCGGTGCCCACCTTCTGGACCACGCGCTCGGCCACGCCGAACTCGTCGATCCGCTTCCGGAGGACCACGAGGGCCAGGTCGATGTCGCGGGCCGGATCGGTCGAGACGCGGACCGACTGATCCAGTTCGAGGCCAAGGTGAATGCCGCCCTTGAGGTCGAGGCCAAGATTGACCGGCTGACCGGGTCGGTCAGGCGTGGCGGTGCGACGATAGTTGAGCCAGAGCGAGAGGCCGGATCCGATCACCAGCAGGGCGATCAGGATCAGCCGATGATGCAGTTTCGCGAACAACATGGGAAAGTCCCGGTCCCGCGGCGCGGCGAGCGGCCGTGAGCCGCCGCCGGCACGCGTTCGTGTCGACGTGATGACGCCGCGGCGCGACCCGGATCTGGGGCGCGGCGCGGATCAGGAATTGTCGGATCGAATCAGAACGAGAGGGGCGGACCGGTCGGGAAGTGCGGGAACGCGACCGGCGCCCGGGGCGCGGGTCGGTTGGAGCCGGCGGACTGGCCGGTGACGACGAGGGAGCGGACCGCCAGCGCGAACGGATCGGCTGGCAGGAATGCGTCCAGCGGCCACCCCTGGCGGGGTGACTGGATCGAAAACCGCGGGTCGGTCGGCGGGGTGGGGTTGCTGCCAAGGGGCGACTGCCCCCGCTCGGAGGCGCGGAACGACCGCTCGATGGGGCCGCCGATCGACGGGCTGCTCGCCGGCACGAGGCCGAGAAGCAGCCAGGTGACCAGTGAAATCCAGCCGAACGACGACCGCCGAGTCATGGGCCCAATTTGCGATCCCGGGGTCCGCGCGGCAAGTTTTGGGGCCCGCTCACCCTCCACCGCCGAAATCGATCCCCCATGAAATTCTCCGAGTACGCAGGCTACGACGGCCTCGGCCTGGCCGAGCTGGTCCGGTCCCGGCAGGTCACCCCAGCCGAGCTCGCGGCCACCGCGCTCGCGGCCATCGACACCCTGAACCCCGCCCTCAACGCCGTGATCGGGCCCATTCCGGACTGGGAGGCGCGGTTTTCCGCGCAGCCGACCGGCGGCGCCTTCTACGGGGTGCCGTTCCTGATCAAGGACCTGGTGCTCCATCTGGCTGGGGTGTCGTGCGACATGGGAAGCCGGATGGTCAAGGGACGGTTCGTTTCGCCGATCGACACCGACCTGGCCGTCCGCTTCAAGGCGAGCGGGGTCAACGCCCTCGGCCGGACCAACACGCCGGAGATGGGCTTCAACTGCACCACCGAGCCGGTGCTCTACGGGCCGACCCGCAATCCGTGGGATCGGAGTCGCAGCACCGGCGGCTCGAGCGGCGGCTCGGCCGCGGCCGTGGCCGCGGGCATGGTGCCGATCGCCCACGCCAACGATGGCGGCGGTTCGATCCGGATTCCGGCGGCCAACTGCGGCCTGGTCGGTCTCAAGCCGACCCGGGGTCGGACCCCCGTGGGTCCGGAGTTTGGCGAGCCGCTCCATGGGATGGGGATCGAACACGTGGTGACCCGAACGGTGCGCGACTGCGCCGCGATGCTCGATCAGGTCGAGGGCCCCGGCGTGGGCGACCGGTTCGTCATCCCGCGTCCGACCCGCCCCTATCTGGCCGAGGTCACGACCCCTCCGCGCCGGCTCCGGATCGCGGTGTCGTCCAAGGGCCTGATGAACGCCCGGCTCGACCCGGCGGTGGCCGACGGGCTGGCCCGGACCGCCCGGCTCTGCGAATCGCTCGGTCACGGGGTGGAAGAGGCGAGCCCGACGTTCGAGGAAGAGCAGTTCCACGCGGCCAACTTCGTGTACTGGTGCGGCTTCCTGGCGTTAGGCGTGGTCGGATTCGCGCAGCAGGCCGGGATCGAGCCGTCGGAGGCGAATCTCGAGGCCGCCACGCTGGCCTGCTACCGTCACGGCGCCAGTCTCAAGCTCCTCGACCTCGAAATGGCGGACTACCTGGCCAACCTGGTCTGCCGGTCGATTGCCGCCTTCTACACCCGGTACGACCTGCTGCTCACCCCGGTGCTGGCCGGGCCGCCCCTGCCGCTCGGCGTGCTCGACCAGAACGATCCCTCGCGCGACGCCCGGGGCTGGTACGACTTCGTGTTCCAGCACGCGCCGTTCACCGCGCTGTCGAACATGACCGGGCAGCCGGCCATCAGCCTCCCGCTCCATCGAACCCCGGAAGGCCTCCCGATCGGGATGCAGTTCACGGCTCCGTTCGGCGACGAGGCCACTCTGTTCCAGCTGGCCGGTCAGCTGGAACAGGCGGCGCCGTGGCCGCGAATCGCTCCGGCGTAGGGGTAGACGACGAGGCGGGGGCGCCGGAAACGGCACCGCCGCCTCGTTCAGTCTTCCCGCTTCGGAACTACCGGGCCAGGTCGGATTTTTCGACCCGCAGGGTCCGGGTCAGCTTCTGGCCGCCGACCTCGACGACGACTCGATAGGTCCCCGGCAGCACCACCGGGCCGCCGCCCCCGAATCCGCCGCCCCCGCCCCCGCCAAACAGCTGCTGGACCACCTGGAACCCGCCGAGCGCCTGGACGATCTCGCCCACGGCGGTACCACCGAAGCCGCCGCCCCCACCGCCTCCGCCTGCTCCGACCGGGCCGCCCTCACCGGGGCGCGGCTGGAACGGAGGCACCCCGACCACCGCGCCACCGGGTCCGCCCGGGCCGCCGCCGCCCCCGAACCCGCCGCCGAACTGCCCGCTCAGCAGCGTGGTCTTGGCCGAGTCGAGCCGGGCCCGATCGCCGCCGGCGGCCACCATCGAATCGACAACGGCGGTCACCCGGCCGGCCATCGCCAGACTGTCTCGTCGCCCCGCGGGCGAGAGCGGCTTCCGGGGAGCCGGCCGGTCCTGAAAGGCCCAGACGGCGCGGTTGATCCCGGGTCGGGCCGGACCGTTCAGGGTCCGGATGGTGTCACCCGCGGCATCGAGGATGTGGATCCGGGCGCCGCCGCGGCCGCCGCCGGTCTGACCCGCGGCCAGGCGGTAGACGATCTCGGCCCCGTACGGCGGGCTGTTCGACCGGAACATCTGCTGGCCGCGGTTGTCGCCGGCTCCGGGCGTGTCGTCGCGGCGGGAGTCGTACTGCCACGCGGTCGCCGGCTCGAACAGGTGCGCGGTCGCGGCCAGGGCTTCGCGCGAGAGCTGCTGCAGCGGCGCGATGTCGACCACCCAGATCGAGCGGCCGTGGGTGCCCGCGATCAGTTCGCGATCCCGGGGGTGAATCTGGAGATCGTGCACGGGCACCGTGGGGAACCCGGTCATGAACCGCCGCCATGACCCACCCTTGTCGGTCGAGAAGTAGACCCCGACGTCGGTGCCGACGAAGAGCAGGTTCGGATTCCGGGGATCCTCGCGGATGACGTGGACGAAGTCGGGCCCGCCGGTCGGGAGATCGGCCGCGATCGAGCGGAACGTTCGGCCGAAATCGTTGGTGGCGTAGACGTAGGGTGTAAAGTCGCCGTTCCGATGATTGTCGAAGGTGACGTAGAACGTGGCCGAGTCGGCGGCCGAGGGTTCGATCCGGCTCACGTAGGTCAGCTTCGGCACCCCGGGGAACCGACCGGTCAGATTCTCCCAGGCGCCACCGTCGTTCCGGCTCAGCCAGACGTTGCCGTCGTCGGTGCCGGCGTAGAGCAGGCCGGGACGGATCGGCGACTCGTTGAGCGACACGATGGTGCTGTGGGTTTCGGCGCCGGTGTTGTCGGGCGTGATGCCGCCGGTGGCGCGGGTGCTGACCCGGATCTTCATCGTGTCGCGGGTGGTCAGATCGGGCGAGATCGGGAACATCTCGTCGCCCGACTTGACCGACTTGAAGACCCGGTTGGCCGCCGTGTAGAACACTTTCGGGTTGTGGGGCGACAGGAAGAACGGCGTGTTCCAGTTCCACCGGAGCTGCAGGTCGAGCGAGTCCTTGGTGGCCCGGGCGCGGAGTTCGGCCAGCCGGCGTTTCAGGGCCGGCGTTTCGGGCTGGGTGGTGTCGCCCCGAGCGGCGATGATCGAGTCCTGCCACGCGAGGTACACCGGCCGCCACTGCGGCTTGGCCAACCCGCCGCCGGCGCCGGTGGCCAGGTTCCGTCGCTGGATGTTGCCGCCCTGCGACTCCGCATAAACGATGTTCGGGTCGGTCGGGTCCTGCGCGGTCACGAATCCGTCGCCACCGCCGATGTTGAACCAGTGGGTGGTGGTGATGGCTCCCTGCCGCCGCCGACTCGGTCCGCACCAGGAGCCGTTGTCCTGGAGCCCGCCGCAGACGAAGTACGGCACCCCCATGTCGTAGCTGATGTTGTAGAACTGGCCGATGGCAAAGGTGTTGGTGAAGTCCCAGTTGCCGCCGCGGTCGAAGGACACGCCGATCCCGCCGTCGTTGCCGACGACCTGGAAGTTCGGATTGGTCGGGTCGATCCAGTGGGCGTGGGTATCGACGTGGAGTCCCTGCGAATACGAACGGACCGTCTTGCCGCCATCGGTGGAGAAGAGGTGCGGCGTCGAGGTGAAGTGGACCCGCTCGGGGTCGAGCGGGTCGACCCGAACCTGGCTGTAGTAGAACGGGCGGACGTTCTGCGGAGCCACCCGGGTCCAGGTGGCGCCGGCATCGTTGGAGCGATAGAGGCCGCTCGGTCGGGTCTGCGCCTTGGCGCCCGCCGCCGGCTTCGGATTGGCCGCGGTGTCGGCCTCGACCATGGCGTAGAGGATGTTGGGATTGCTGGCCGCGACGGCCAGGCCGATCCGGCCCTTCGGGGTTTCGGGCCAGCCGCCGCCTTTGATTTCGGTCCAGGTGGTGCCACCGTCGGTGCTCTTCCACAGCGCGCTGCCCGGGCCGCCGCTCGTCAGGAAGTACGGCCCCCGGATCCGCTCCCAGCTGGCCGCGTACAGCACGTCGGGGTTCCTGGGGTCCATGACGAGGTCGATGAAACCGGCCCGGTCGCTCACGAACTTGATCAGCCGCCAGGTCTGGCCGCCGTCGGTGGTCTTGTAGAGGCCCCGCTCGGGGTTGGTGTTCCAGATGGCGCCCAGTGCCGCCACGTAGACCGTGTTGGGGTCCTTGGGATGAACCACGATCCGCGCGATGGTCTGGGTCTTCTCGAGCCCCATCAGCTTCCAGGACCGGCCCCCGTCGGTCGACTTGTAGATCCCCATCCCGGGCGAGATCGAGTTGCGGCTGTCCTCCTCGCCGGTGCCGGCCCAGACGATGCTCGTGTCCGACGGCGCAATGGCGAGGTCGCCCATCGAGACGACCCGCTCGTTCTGGAACAGGGGCTGGAACGTGGTGCCGCCGTTGGTCGTCTTCCAGATCCCACCCGCCGCGCTGGCGACGTAGAACACGAACGTGCCGGGGATCCCTTCGATGTCGGTGATCCGCCCGCTCATGTTGGCCGGGCCGATGCTCCGCCACCGCATCCCGTTCAGGAACAGACTGTCGACCTCGGCGGTCGGCACCTGGGCCGGCAGCGAGGGAGCGAGGGTCAGCAACGCGACGGATGCCAGCAGCGGTCCCCGGATCCGGGGTGGGAATCGTCTCATGGGCAACTCTGGGGCTGGGCGGTCTGGAGTCGGGCCCGGACGGGCGCCGACAGACCTATGCTACGGCCGCCGGCGCGGATCCGTTGAGGCGGGGCCCGGGCGGACGGCTCAAGGTCGGTCTTCGGGAGCCGATAACCGACGGCATGGCCCTACGGATCTTCAACTGGCTGCGGGGCAAGCGCGGCGACGACGCGAGCCCACCGACGGCCACCGAGCCGCCGGCGCCCGTCATCGGGCGCCCCGTCGCCGCCGCCCAGCCCGCCCCGGCCCCGGCCACCGAGCCGACGTCGGGCGACGATGCCCAGCCCGCGCTCGAACTCCGGAACCATCTCTACCAGGAGATCGCCGAAGAGATCGGGGCGCTCGAGGCCGGTCTGACCCCGGCCCTGCTCGAGGGCGACTCCGGTTTGCTCCTGGCCGACCTCCGCGGCGACGTGGCCAGCACGGTCCGCCGGCCGCCGATCGCGGCCCAGCAGGCGCTGTCGCGCTGCCGCGACGCCACCGCCTCGCTCGGCGTGATCCTCGAGACCTTCCATCACGATCCGGCCCTGACCCAGGGATTGCTCAAGCACGCCAACTCGCCGTTCTACGCCACCGGGGGTGGGGCGGTGGCCTCGCTCAACGACGCGGCCCAGCGGGTCGGCACCGGTGGCCTCCACAACGTGCTGCTGGCGTCGATGGTCGAGGGATTGCTCTGCCGACCGGGCGGCGCGTACGAGCAAATGGTGCAACAGGTCTGGACCCACATGGTCCGAACGGCACCGACCGCGCGGCGCCTGGGGCGCCTGGTCGATCTGCCGCCCGAAACCTGCTACACCCTGGGCCTGCTCCACGATCTCGGCAAGCTGATCATCTTCGATCGGCTGAGCGCGCTGCGGACCGCCACTCGGCAGACGCTGCGAGTTCCGCGGTCCTTCCTGCGCGAACTGCTGATGCGGCTCCATGGGCCGATCGGTGGAGTGGCCGCGCTGCAGTGGAGTCTCGACATCGAAAGCGCCCGCGCCATCGCGGCGCATCCCCGGAACAGCTACCGACGCTACCAGGATTCCTGGTACGGCCAGGTCGGCTTCACGATCGACGAGAGTCCGGGCGAAAAGATGAGCCAGGTCCTGGCGCTGGCCGAGTGGTGGGATCTGACCACGATCCGGGGCGAAACCCGGGACTTCGATGCCTTCTGGGCTCGTTCGGGGCTGACGCTGCCGCTCGACGAGTGCCGGGCCCTGCTCGAGGAAGGTTAGACCAGACCGGCTCGAGGTTGGCGGGAACGGCGACGGGCGAGTATCTCTCGGCAAACGCTCGGGAGATTCGGAATGCGCGCCGCCGTCTGGGTGGTCTTCGGGGTGCTGGTGCTGGCGGGCCGGCGGGTCGACGGTCAGCAGGCTCGATTCGACGTAGTCATCCGGAACGGCACGCTGGTGGACGGCTCCGGCGCGCCCCGCTATCAGGCGGACCTGGGCGTCACCGGTGGCCGGATCGTGACGATTGCCCGGGGCGGCCTCCCGGCCGGGAGTGGCCGGACCGAACTCGACGCCAAGGGCCTGGTCGTCTCGCCCGGATTCATCGATCACCACGCCCACATCTCCACCAACATCCACGAGCGGCCGCTCGCGGAGAACTTCCTGTTCCAGGGCATCACCACGATCGTGGCCTCGCTTCACAGCGGCGACGTGCCGTGGCCGCTGGCGACGTACATGGACTCCCTCCGGACGGCCCCGAACATCGGGTTCTTCTGCGGCCACTCCTGGATTCGGCGGGAGGTGCTCGGGCTGGCCAATCGAGCCCCGACCGCCGCGGAACTCGATCGGATGCGGGCGCTGACCGACCGATGCATGCGCGACGGCGCGCTCGGACTCAGCACCGGCCTCCTCTACGTTCCCGCCAACTACGCCACCACCGAGGAAGTGATCGAACTCGCCAAGGTGGCCGCTCGCCACGGCGGGATCTACGTCACCCACATGCGGGACGAAGCGCGCGGCCTGGTGGCGTCGGTCCGCGAAGCCATCCGGATCGGCGAAGAGGCGGGGTTGCCGGTCCAGATCAACCATCACAAGGCCGCCGGCGCGGGCCAGTTCGGGTCGAGCGCCACCACGCTGGCCCTGATCGACTCGGCGCGGGCCCGGGGCGTCGACGTCAAGCACGATCTCTATCCCTATGCCGCCGGCAGCACCGGTTCCGGCGTGCTGTTTCCGCAGTGGGCGCTCGGAGGCGGTCCCGATTCGCTCCGGGCCCGAGTGGCCAATCCCGCCGTCCGGGCCCGCCTCGAGGCCGAGATGCTGGAGCGGATGCGGGCCGACTGGTCGGGGGAGGATCTGGCCCGGATCCAGTTCCGGGAACTGTATTCCGATCGGCGATACGACGGGAAAACGATGGCCGACCTGGCGCGGGATCGTGGCCTGCCCGTGTCGGCCGCTACCGGGGTGCAGCTGGCCATCGAACTGCAGCTCAAGGGCGGGTTCTCGGCGATCTACCACATGATGGACGAGCGCGACGTCGTCCAGATCATGAAGCACCCACAGGCGATGTTCGAAACCGACGGCGACCCGATCGGATACGGGCAGGGGTTTCCGCACCCGCGCAGCTACGGCGCCTTTCCGCGGATCCTGGCGCGGTACGTCCGGGAGCAGAAGGTCCTCACGCTCGAGGACGCGGTTCGGCGGATGACGTCGATGTCGGCCACCCAGATCGGGCAGCCGGATCTGGGGCTCCTCCGGGAAGGAAAGACGGCCGACGTCGTGGTTTTCGATCCGGATCGGATCGCCGACCTGGCCACCTATCAGGATCCCCACCGATTCTCGGTGGGGATGGTCCACATCCTGGTGAACGGCGTGCTGGTGCTGCGGGATGGCTCGCTGACCGGGGCCAAGCCCGGTCGGGTGCTCAAGGGGCCGGCGCGGCCACCGCGAGCCAGTTGAATCGCGCGGACGGCCTCAGCGCGATCGGCAGGCGGGAGGTGCCGCCAGCGTCGTGGTGGCCGTCCACGGGCTCACGTCGAGGTACTGGACCCGCGCCGGCTCGGTCGGCGCCAGCGTAATCGAGACCCGCAGCGCGCCGGTGGCGCACTGCATCTTCCAGCGGCCGCGGAGCGCGTTCTCGACTTCGAACGGGCCGTCGTTGCGGCAGCTCCCGCCCGCCGCGGTCCGGAGCTTGGCGATCGCGGCCGCCCGGCGGTCCTTCGACTCGTCGAGATAGAGGTTCATGGCCGCGATGCTGTCGGCCAGCCAGTCGTCCCACCGATCGACGAGGCGAGACACTCGATCCCGCAGGTCGAGCAGCACCGGCGCCGGTTCCGGTGTGCGGGGGGTGAGCCCGCCGGTCCGCGCCAGCGCCTCGAACGCCTGTTCGATCACGCCACCCCATCCCGTGTAGGTCAGGTTGCCGAGCGCCACGATCCCGACGCCATACTCGGGCAGCCAGCGCATCTGCGATCCGAAGCCCGGCAGACCGCCGGAGTGCGCCACCGACACCGCAAAGCGACAGGTCTGCCGAACGCCCAGTCCATAGCCATAGCCGCCGGCGCCAAGGGTCACGCCGGTTTCGGTGGCGGCGGCGGTGGCGCCGCTGTAGCGGGTGACCTGCTGCATCTCCCGCACCGAGGCGCGGCGAACCGGGCCGGTTTCGGCGCCGTCGCGCGGCGGCCAGGCCGCGAGCATGAAGCCGACGTAGCGGCTCAAGTCACCGATCGAGGTGAGGAGGCCGCCCATCGGCCCGAAGGCGCCGTCGGGAAGCGGCTTCTCCTCGAGCCAGTTGCCGTCCTGGAGCCGATAGCCGTGCGCCAACCGGGTGGCGGGCACCGCCGCGAACTCGAGGGTGGTCGACGTCATGCCAAGGGGCCGGAGGATCTTCTCTTCGAGGTACTTCGGAAACGGGACGCCGCTGACGCGCGCCACGATCCGGCCCAGGATGGCAAATCCGTAGTTCGAGTACTCGTAGGCCACGCCCGGCACGTTGGAGAAGGGGATGCCCTCGGTGATCATCCGGGCCA
>JAEUJH010000803.1 GCA_016794825.1 Gemmatimonadota bacterium | reverse complement strand
GGCCGACGAGGAGCGCTGGGTGGTCCAGCAGCTCGTGACGCTGCCGGTCCAGGAGTTTCCCGTGCCGGACGCGGACGGCCGGGTCCACAGCGAACCGTTCTACGTGGTGATGGGCTTCGTGCCGAGCCGGTACGGCCTCGGCCTGGTGGCGCGGGCGTCGCAGAAGCAGGTCGTCAACGTGGCGATGCACGGCGGCGAGTGCGCGGTGATGTTGAGCGCGTCGTCGGTGGCGGGCTAGACGATCGGATTCTCCAGTCGAAACGACGGGAACGAGAAGCGGGGTGGCCGATGGTGCGCCACCCCGTCGTGTGGGGGGAACTTCGAGTTCGCGACCCGGTCAGGGCATCGCCATGGCCATGTGACCACCGACGATGGCCGGGTTCGCATCGGCCGAGGCGGGCGCCCGGGCCGGGGTGTTACTCGCGCTGGCAGCCTTGGGCGGCACCGGCGCGAAGAGGATGTACGGCGTGGTCGGCTCCCGATCGGGCGCCACCGCCGGCAAGGCCGGCTGGCCCTTGGGACCGAGCTTCCGCAGGAACGCGTGGATGGCGGTCAAATCCCGATCCGACATCGCGTGGAGCGAGAACCACGGCATCGGCGGCCGGTCGTTCCGCGCCCGGATCATCGTGACCCAGTCGCGGGCCTCGAGCTTGCTCGCGGAGAGCCGCAGGTTGGCCGGATAGGTGGTTCCCCACGGCCCCCGGAACCCGACCGGCGAGCCCGCCAGCCGGTCCTGATCGGGAATCGTCCCCCCGGACTCGGGCCATCCCGGGGTGTGACAATCGTCGCAGCTGCCGGCGCGGACCAGGTACGCGCCAGCCTCCTCGGGCGAGGCGGCCACGACATAGGGCTTTTCCCCCTTGGCCGGCGTCTCGGCCCGGGCTCCGGCGCAGGCCGTGATCACCGCGCCGGCCGCCAGGATGGCGAGCAGACTCGCGGGAGAGGTCAGGGTGGCGGAACGAGTGGCTGACATCGGGCACCTCCTGGGGTTCGAGACCGTCATCGGATCGACGAGTCGAAGCTAGGAGGCGGGGATTACGGACCGATTACCTGGGCCGACGGGGGAGATTACTGCCGATTACGGCGGGGTCGCGGCGCGGTCGCACCCCTGTCCTCAGACTGATTTTCCGTCCTGGATGGCCTCGTACAACTCCCGGGTTTCCTCGTCCGGTTCGGTGTCGAGTTCGCGGGCCACCAGTTGGGTGAGCTGCTGAAAGAGGCGGATGGCCTGGGGACGTTCGCCGGCCCGGGCCAGGGCCGTCATCCGGATCCGCCAGGCGGTTTCGTTGAGTTCGTCGCGCGCCAGGATCCGGGCGGCCAGGCGGTCGGCGTCGGGATGACGCTTCTGGTCGAGGAGCCACCGGGCCAGGGCCACGCCCCCTTCGACGAAGAACCGCTCCAGCCGATCGCGCATCTCGAGCGACCAGTCGCCGAACGACTCGCCCTCGAGGAACGGGCCACGATACGCGGCCAGCGCGGCTTCGAGCCGGGCGGGCGCCGCGGTCTCGCCGCGGGCCAGGGCCGCCATGGCGGCGGGCACCTCGGTCTCGAATCGGGCGGCGTCGAACTCGATCCGGAGTCCGGGCGCGAGCCGGTACCGCTCGCCGTCGACCTCGACCCACTCGGCATGCCCGAGGGCCCGCCGGAGTCGGTGGAGGGTGACGTGAAACGCGTTCCGCAATTGGGCCGGGGTGGCATCGGGCCAGAGCACCTGGCCGACCTGATCCTTGCTGACGCCGCGCGGATGGGTGAGCAGGTAGACGAGCAGTTCCCGGGCCCGGGCCGAGCCCCAGGCGGCGGGCTCCACCGGATCGCCTTGGCGCCGGACGGTCAGTCCGCCCAGGGTGTCGACCGCCAGATCGGGCGTGGCGCCCTGGGGCGGCCGCGGCGGAGGCGTG
>JAEUJH010000984.1 GCA_016794825.1 Gemmatimonadota bacterium | reverse complement strand
GTCAGGAGCGCGCGGAA
Organism: Gemmatimonadota bacterium; assembly: GCA_016794825.1. Classification (GTDB taxonomy): domain Bacteria; phylum Gemmatimonadota; class Gemmatimonadetes; order Gemmatimonadales; family GWC2-71-9; genus SHZU01. Next base: position 2,758 of record JAEUJH010000984.1, on the reverse strand, counting down.
CGATCCCCGCTCGACCAGCACGCCCAGGCTGCTGTTGTTCTCGCTGGCGTTCTCGAGCGGCGACGGGAAGACCGAAATCCGGACGTCGTCGAGGACGATCGGCTCCCACGGCGGTGGAGGGCGGGGTACTCCCCGAGTGAGCAGCCACTCCTCCACGTCGCGAGCGGCTCCATTTTCCGCCGGGCGCCCGTTGGCCAGGTACCGGCGGATCGGGAAATCCGCGATGACGGCGTTCATCCCGCCGATGTGGTCGTCGTGATTGTGGCTCGCGATGGCCGCCTCGAGTGAATCGACCTGGTACTCCCGGAGCACCTGGATGATGTCGTCGGCCCGGCCGGCGTCCACCAGCACCGCGCGCGCGCCGAACTTGATCAGGATCGCCTCGGCCTGGCCGACGTCGAGGAAGTGGATCTCGAGGGGTGGCGGGCTCGGCGCCCGGATGGCCGGGCCGCCGATTCCCAGGGCCAGGCCGACCAGCGCGATCGGTCGGAGCAAGAGAAGCATCGGTCAACGATAACCTGGACGCGGACACCAGCGAGAAACGACTACGATCGGACAAACGTTCGTAGAAGCTCCAAGTCCCCTTGGTCGGCCGCACGCAACGCAAGGAGATAAGCGGACCGGGCCTTCCCGGTGTCGCCTGAGTTGGCCGACCCCCATGAGAAGGGCGGCTGGCCGAGTTGTCGTAGCAATTGGTCCGTCATCTCCCGGGCGTGTCTGCCGTTCCCGTTGGGGAATGGGTGGATGCGGACGAGTCCATGGTGGAAACGCACCGCGATCTCGTCCGCGCTCGATCCGCGGTTCTTCACCTGTTCCTTGGTATCTTCGAGCAGGTTGTATACCGCTTCGGTGATCTGGTCCGCAGGTATTCCTATGGTCTTGCCTGACGTTCTGAATTTCCCGGCCCAGCGCCAAGTCTTGCCGAACATTCGGCGGTGCAACTCCCGCAAGAACGAGAGCGAGAGAACAGGATTGCGTCGGCGCCGTTGACTCAGCCAGGCAATCGCACTGGCGATGTTCGCTTGCTCCCACTCGTTGAGTTCTTGCCTTGTCCGGACGTAACTCGGGATGAGTCCTTCCGCCTCATCGGGATCAAGCGGTGTCTGACCGTCGGTCAGCTCATCCATACTCATTCCTCGGCCGACCGATCCGGTGGAGCCACTTTGGTGACAGTGCTCCAAAGCGCTCGGCGACTGCCGCGCAGGAGTTGATCCGCTCGCTCACGAATGAGCTCCTCCACCTCGCCCGCACCGGTTTGCTGGCTTTCGAGCCGCATGGTGTGGGCGGCCCGGTCCACCTCGCTGGCAGCTCGCCGCCGAGCTTGTGCGCTCAGCATGTCGGCCAGGCTATCCCGGGGAACGATGGCGTAGACCAGATCACAGTTCATGGCCCCCGCGGCCTTTCTCAACGCCGACAGGGTTGCGGAGCCGTCGGCCTCCCTTGCCTCCAGGTCGTGGACGCCTTGGCGAGTGACGCCGAGCCGTTCCGCGAGTTGAGGCGTAGTCATGCCGATGGCCCGACGGATCATTTTCAGCCAACCCTCCGCTGGCGGTTCTCGATCCATCGCATACCACCGAGCCAGGCGCCGTTCGACCTGCCTTTCAGCCAAGGATCTTGACGACATAAGTCATTCACCACAAAAAGGTTACCTACCGTCAAACCAAGGCAACCAAGCCCGGGTTTCTTCGCTCCAATCAATGCGAACGATCCTGGTTTGTCAAGCTATGGTTTGACAGTTTAAATTATTCGTCAAGTTATAGCTTGCTTATTTGAGATACTTTGTAAAGTCATAGCTTGACTAATTTGGGGTTTTGCCAATCCATAGCTTGACGGTGATAGGGATGCGCGGAAACGCCAGGTCGCGTACAGATCCATGCTCGCCCCACGTTCCGTCAAGGGTCGAGAGCGATGGCCCACGCGCGGATTTGGGAGATATTTGTACCTACCAAATCGTCCCAGGCGTGCATGTCCGTGTCGAACCCCGCATCCTCCCCCGCCCCCTCTCCGGCCGATGGTCCGGTGTTCTACCGCGATCTGGCCGACTGGTGGCCCCTCATGTCGGCACCGGAGGACTACATCGAGGAGGCCGAGTTCTACGGGCAGACCCTGGCGGCGGGATGCGACCGCCTGCCCGAAACGGTGCTGGAACTGGGAAGCGGCGGCGGCAACAATGCTTCGCATCTCAAGCGACGGTTCCGGATGACGTTGGTCGACGTGGCCCCGGGCATGATCGAGGTGAGCCGCGGGCTCAACCCCGAGTGCGCCCATTTCGTCGGCGACATTCGAACCGTCCGGCTCGGACAGACCTTCGATGCCGTCTTCATCCATGACGCGATCGGGTACCTGACTTCCGAGGCGGAATTGCGGCAGGCAATGGAAACCGCGTTCGTCCATTGCCGGCCCGGCGGCGCCGTGCTGATCGCTCCGGATCATCTCCGCGAGACCTTTACGCCCGCCACGGATCACGGCGGTCACGACGGCCAGGGCCGGAGCCTCCGGTATCTCGAATGGAGCTGGGATCCCGATCCCACCGACACGACGTGCCTGGTCGACTACGTGTTCGCGCTCCGCGAGGCGGACGGATCGCTCCGGGTGATCCACGATCGCCACGTCGAGGGGATCTTCCCCGAGGCCACCTGGCTCCGGCTGCTTCGCGAGGTCGGGTTCCAGCCGAGCGTGGTCCCGTTCGATCACAGTGAACTCGAACCGGGCTCCTATCGCCTCTTCCTGGGCCGGAAGCCGGCGGCCGCCTGAGCGA
>JAEUJH010000745.1 GCA_016794825.1 Gemmatimonadota bacterium | reverse complement strand
GCCAGCGCCTCCTCCGCCGTCATCGACCGGTCCGACAGCTCCGTCACCAGCGCCACGTTTTCCCGCGCGGTCAGACTCGGAATCAGGTTGTAGAACTGGAACACGAAGCCGACGTGCTCGCGCCGGAACCGGGTCAGGGCCCGGTCGTCGTCCACCGCCAGATCATGATCGAGAAACCGGACCCGCCCCTCCGTGGGCAAGTCCAAGCCGCCGAGGATGTTGAGCAGCGTCGACTTGCCACTCCCCGACGGGCCGAGGATGACCGCCAGTTCGCCGCGGTAGAGGTCGAGGTCGACGTGGCGGAGGGCCGCGACCTCGACCTCGCCCAGGTGGTAGGTCTTCGAAAGCCCGCGGGCGGAAAAGACGGGCTCGCCGGAACGGAGCGCCGCGGTCATGGGTCAAAGGTCGGCTGGAGCGGGGGAGAGGCTCCTGAACGAACCCTGAAGGCGCCCTCATGTCGGATCCTGAGTCAGGTTTCAGTGTCGGTTCACCGCCGTTTGGCCGGTCCGTTGCCAGATTGGACCCCGGAAGCAGGACACGGTTCGAGCCTCGACGAGGCAAGGAGGATGGTTATGAGGCTGATGAAGGCGGCTCCGCCGGCTCCCCTGAAAGAGGTCGATCGGTTCTTCGATCGCTTCTTCAACACCCCGCTGTGGCCGGTCGCCACGCCGCGGGCAATGGCCGAGGGGATGTGGGAACCCGTGCTCGACTTTTCGGAGAACCCGAAGGAGTACGTGGTGCGGTTGGAGATCCCCGGCGTGACCCGGGATGATCTCGATGTCAATCTGGACGGGAACCTCCTCACTCTGAGCGGCAAGCGAGAACTCCACAAGGAGGAGAAGGGCGAGGATTTCCTGTGGGAGGAACGCGTCGAAGGCAGGTTTGCCAGGACGCTCCGCCTCCCGGGTGCCGTCCAGGAGGCGAAGTTCGAGGCGCTCTACAATGACGGGATTCTGACCGTCCGGCTCCCCAAGACCGAGCCGAATCTGAAGAGCAAGATCGCGATCAAGTAGCGCGACCCCCTCGAGAGCCTTCGCCGCCGCCCCCGGTGCCCGTCGGCCCCGGGGGCGGTTTGCTCGACTGGAGGATCAGCGAAAGGGGGGCGCGGTATGGGTGCCAACGGTTCACGATCCATGGTTCCGGACAATGCCCGGGCGGCCGGCTTGCTGCACCAGTTGGCCGGCGTGCTGGAGGAGCAGCGCGCCAATCCGTTCCGGGTGGCCGCGTACCGTCGGGCCGCCGAAACGGTGCGCAACCTCGACCGCTCCTACCGGGAAATCCTCGCGGTCGAGGGACCGGCCGGTCTCGACCGGCTCCGGGGCATCGGTCCCCGGATCGCGTTGGCCCTCGAGGCCATCTCGGCCACCGGGCGGCTGCCGATGCTGGAGCGCCTCCTCGGCGAACGGGATCCGGAATCGCTCCTCGCGTCGCTGCCCTTCATCGGCAGGCGCCTGGCCGAGCGGCTCCATCACGAGTTCGGGGTCGGTTCGCTCGAAGACCTGGAATCGGCCCTCCACCGGGGCGCGCTCGACGGCGTCCGCGGCCTCGGGCCTCGGCGGAGGGAGGCGCTGGCGGCGATCGTCGCCGACCGCCTGTCCGGCGGCCGCGCGGACCCAGTGGCTTCCGACATTCCGGCCGTGGCCGAGTTGCTCGACGTGGACGGGGAGTATCGCCGGGAAGCGGAACGGGGCCGGCTCCCGACGATCGCGCCCCGTCGCCTCAATCCCGAGCATCAGGCCTGGCTTCCGGTGCTCCACACTCGTCGCGGCGACCGCGACTACACGGTCCTCTACTCCAACACGGCGATGGCGCATCGGTTGGGCCGAACCCACGACTGGGTGGTCATCTACTGGGACGGCAGCTCACGCGAGCATCAGGCGACCGTGGTGACGGAACGCCGGGGGGCCCTTCGGGGCCACCGGGTGGTGAGGGGGCGGGAGAGCGAGTGCAACCGGTACTACGGCGTGCCGGCGGAGGGCCTTGCTGAAGTCGGCTGGTTCGAGGGCCTCAACGCGGGCGAAGATCGGTCGCCGACTGATCGCGCCGCCCACCGGAGCGGCGCCATCCGCGGATTGCTGGCGGTTCAAACGGAATGTTAACGACATATTCACGCAGGGAGGCTTACTTTCCCGGCGCATCGGACGAACCGTCACCCAAGGCGCGGTCATGACTCCCAAACCGTTGGCATTGCTCGGCATGGTTCTCGTCGGGCTGGCCCTTCCGACCCCGGCGGACGCCATTCCCGCTTTTGCGCGGAAGTACAAGGTCAGCTGCATGCTCTGCCACAACCCGGTCCCCAAACTCACGGCGTTCGGCGAGCAATTCGCGGCCAACGGGTTCCGGTTCGCGGCTGACGAAGCCCCCCGCGACACGATCAACACTGGCGACCCCCTCCTCGATCTGGCCAAGGATTTCCCGATCGCCATGCGGCTCGACGCCTACGCTCAGGCGTACTCCGGCGGCCGCGCGGCGACCGATTTCCAGACCCCTTATGGCCTCAAGATCCTTTCGGGCGGGACGATCTCGAAGAAGATCTCGTACTACTTCTACACTTTCCTGGCCGAGCGGGGTGAGATCGGCGGGGTCGAGGACGCGTTCCTCCAGATCAACGACATCGGCGGCAAGCCGATCGACGTCGTGGTCGGCCAGTTCCAGGTGTCCGACCCCCTGTTCAAGCGCGAACTGCGGCTCGAGTTCGAGGACTACGCGGTCTATCGGGCCCGCCTCGGCGATTCGCCGGTCGACCTGACCTACGATCGTGGCATCGTCGCGACGGCCGACGTCGCCGGTTTCGGATTGACCGGTCAGCTCCTCAACGGCAATGGCGCCGGTGGGGCCCAGGACAACCGCCGGTTCGACCAGGACCCGTTCAAGAGCGTGTTCTTTCACGTCAGCCGCGACTTCGGTGAACTCGTCCACCTGGGCACCTTCGGATACACGGGAAAGACCGAGAGCGCCGGGGTGCCGAGTCGGACCGGGATGTTCGGAGTCGACGCGACGATCGGCGGCAAGGTCTTCGAACTGAACGGTCAGTACATTCACCGCACCGAGTCCCGTCCGACCTTTACCGCGGGCGAGCCGGAAGCGAGCCTCGATGGCGGGTTCGCCGAGTTGATCGTCCGGCCGCCGCGGTCGCAGTGGTACGGGTTCGGTCTCTATAATTTGGTGTCCGCCGACCGCCCGCTTCTCAACGTTCGCCTGGGGGGACCGAGCGGCGTGACGCGGTACGAGACGATGTCGGTCGGATTCGGCCGGGCCGAGCGCCGGAACTTCCGCTGGACGCTCGAGGCTACTTACGATGTGAAGCAGGAGGTCATGCGATGGGGTTTGGGTTTCGTCACGGCGTTCTGATCGCGGTCCTGTCCGTCGGGGGCGTCCGCGCCGAAGCGCAACAGGCCACGGACAGTCTGCCGTCCGGGGTCACCCCCGCCATGGTGGCGGCCGGGAAGAAGTACTTCATGGGCGAGGGGCTCTGTACGGCGTGCCATGGCATGGACGCCAAGGGGGCCATCGGACCGAACCTGACCGATGCCGAATGGCTCCATGGGAAGGGCAACTTCGACGACATCGTCGCCCGGGTGCTCGCCGGTGTTCCGATGGACAGCTCCCGGAGCGGGCAGATCATGCCGCCGCGGGGTGGGTCGGGTCTGACGGATGAGCAAATCCGGGCCGTGGCCGCGTACGTCTGGAGCCTGAGCCGGCCCGGCCGAAAGAAATAGACGGAGGATCCGATGCCCCCCGAGGCCGCAATCAAGCCGGTGACGGTCCGGTGCCCGTTCTGCGAGCAGCTGAACCGAGTGGACTTGACGAAACTCGCCCAGGGGCCGAAGTGCGGGGGGTGCGCCCGCCCGCTGCACCTCGACCGCCCGCTCAAGGCCACCGGCGCCGACTTCGACCAGACCATCGCGACGTCGGCGGTACCGATCGTGGTCGATTTCTACGCCGACTGGTGTGGCCCGTGCCGGATGATGGCGCCGACCCTCGACCAGTTCGCCGCCGACCGGACCGGCGAGGTTCTCGTGCTGAAGGTCGATACCGACCGCGACGAAGCGCTGTCCGGCCGGTTCGGCATCCGGGGCATCCCGACCCTGATCGCGTTCCGGCAGGGGAAGGAGATCGGCCGCCACGTCGGCATGGCCAATCGGTCCCAACTCGACCAGCTCCTGCTCGCCTGAGGCCCCGGCCAGGCAGGGTCGACTCCCGAAGGGGCCCCGGACGCGGGGCCCCTTTATCTTTGCCCCATGATCGCGACCCTGCTCGACTGGCTGGCTGACCTCCTCGGCACGGATCGGGGCCTCCTGGTCCGGACCCTGGCCCAACTGGTGGCCATCCTCGTCGTCGGCTGGTTCGCCAACCGGCTGGTTCGTTTGGTGGCCCGCCGGATCGAGCTGGCCGTCGACGACGGCGACGATGCCACGCTGAGCGCCGAGGAAAAGCGCGGCCAGACCATCGCGCAGCTGGTCCGGAGCGTGGGCCGGGCCGTGATCGTCATCGGCGTGGTGCTGTCGAGTCTCAATCTCTTCGTCGACATCAAACCCCTGCTGGCCGGCGTCGGGATCCTCAGCCTCGCGGTGTCGTTCGGCGCCCAGAGCCTGGTCAAGGACTTCATCTCGGGCTTCTTCATCCTGTTCGAGAACCAGTTCGTCGTCGGCGATGTGGTCCAGATCGGCGACAAGTCCGGGGTTGTCGAGCGGATGACGCTCCGGGTCGTGGTGCTGCGGAATCTCGAGGGCGCCGTGCATACCATCCCGAACGGCTCCATTGCGTCGGTCACCAACATGACCCGAGGCTGGTCGCGAGCGGTGGTCGATGTCTCGGTGGGGTACCAAGCGGATGTCGATCGGGCGATCCGGGTTGTCCGGGACGAACTGACACTGCTTCGGGCCGAACCCGCCTGGCAGGCCCGGTTCGATGCCAACTCCGAGGTGGTCGGGGTGCAAAGCCTTGGTGACTCCGGCGTCGTGATCCGCAGCTTGCTCAGAACGGTCCCCGGGGCGCAGTGGGAGGTCGCTCGCGAGTTCCAGCGTCGGATCAAACGCAGGCTCGACGCCGAAGGCATCGAGATCCCATATCCACAGCGGACCGTACACGTCCGCCATCAC
>JAEUJH010000741.1 GCA_016794825.1 Gemmatimonadota bacterium | reverse complement strand
GCTGGCGCCGCGGCCGGGGCCGACCACCCGAATATCCTGCTGTTGGTGCTCGACACGGTCCGGGCCTGGAACCTGGGCTGGTACGGCTATCAGCGGCCCACCACGCCGCTCCTCGATCGGCGCTGGGAAGGCGGCGTGATCTTCGACCGGGTGCTGGCCACCGCGCCGTGGACGCTGCCTTCGCACGCCTCGATGTTCACGGGCCATCACCCCTCGGACCTCTCGGCTGGTTGGGATCGACCGCTGGACGGCCGCTATCCGACCGTGGCCGAAGTGCTCCAGCGGGCCGGCTACGCCACGGGCGGTTTCGTCGGCAACTATCGCTACGCCGGCGCGGCCACGGGGCTGGCGCGGGGTTTCGGGCGGTACGAGGACTATCCGCGGAGCCCGGCCGAGGCGATCCGGATGCTGGGATTGCCGCGGCGGGCCCTGCGGGTGCCGGCCGTCCAGCAGTGGCTCGGCGAGCGGAGGATCCTGGAGGCCAAACTCGCGAGCGAGGTCAACCGCGACTTCCTCGGCTGGGTCGACCGGCACCCGGACCGGCCGTTCTTCGCCTTCCTCAACTACATCGACGGGCACTCGCCCTACCTGCCGCCGGCTCCGTTCGATTCGCTCTGGACCCAGCGCGACTCGGTCCAGATTTCCCGCCGCTACGTCATGGGGGTCGAACGGGTCTTCGGGCCGGGCCCGATTCCCCGGCAGCTGCTGGCCGACTATCTCGACGGCTACGACGGCGCGATGAGCTACCTCGACGGCCAGATCGATTCGCTGCTCGGGGAACTGGCCCGCCGGGGGAGACTCGACAACACGATCGTGGTGCTGACGGCGGACCACGGGGAGCATTTCGGCGAGCACGGTCTGATCCAGCACGGGAACAGCCTCTACCTGCCGCTGCTCCACGTTCCGCTGGTGGTGTGGGGTCCGGGCAAGGTTCCGGGCGGGCTCCGGATCGGGGCACCCACTTCGCTCCGCCACCTGGCGGCTACGCTGCTCGATCTGGCTCGGGTGCCGGACCCTCGGGTCCCGGGCCGGTCGCTGGCGGCGCACTGGGGAGCGGATTCGCTCGACACGCCGCCCGACACGGTGCTCTCGGCGGTGGAGTGGCACCGTACGCTCTCGAAGTTCCCGCCGTCACCGCTGCTCGGCGGGTCGCTCCGGGCCATCCTGGTCGACAGCCTCCACTACATCCGGCGCACCGACGGGGTCGAGGAACTCTACGATCTGAGCCGGGATTTCCTCGAATCGCGCAATCTGGTGGGCGATCCCACCGCCCGGCCCGCTCTCCTCGAGGCGCGCCGCCAGCTGGAGGCCGCGCTCGGCAAGCGTTGACGAGGGCGGTCAGCCTCCGCGAGGCGCCGCCGCCGGCCGCACATGGCCGAACAGGTCCGCCCGGACCTCGGGGTTCCGTAGCTTCCAGAGCACGCCGTCGGTGAAGAAATGATGGATGTTGAGGAACGTCATCACCATCATGCCCGCCATCCGTCCCGGACGCTCGCCTAACGCCTGGCCGACCAGGTCCATGGCCGTGCCGGGCAGGACCTGCGACCAGACCACCGATGCCGCCAGCAGCGCCGCGGCCCAGAGTGCCATCCGCGTCACCAGCCGGGAGGCCTTGCCCTCGGCCGCCACGGTGGCGCGATTGAGTTCGACCCGCATCGGGAACGCCAGGTACTGGAGGGCGTGGGCGTTCTGAACCCAGAACAGGGCGTTGATGTCGCGGGCCAGGACGAGATACCAGACGAACACCGCGGCCCAGGCCAGGAACGCGGGCAGCGGGAGATGTCCTCCGGTGCGGGTCCGGTAGAGGAAGAAGCCGATCAGCCCGGCGGCCAGCGGCACGACCGCGGCGTACGACATGGCCTGGTAGAGCAGCGGCAGCTGGCCGTTGGTGTAGAACCAGTGGATGAACCAGGTCACCTGCCAGAGCGTCAGGACCCGAAGGCCGTCGCGGACCAGGATCCGCTCCAGCCGGTTCATCGGCGCGCCCGCCAGGAACGTGTGGGTGGCCACCATGCCCCAGGCCTGGCCGGTGTAGTGCCACGCGAGATACCCGCCCTGCACGGTCAGCAGCAGGCTCACCCAGCGGTCGTCGGTGGCGCTCTGCCAGACGGCAAACACCATGTAGACCAGCAGGATGACGGGAACCCCGATGGCGGCCCAGCGGTGCTTCCGGATCGTGGCGCGGTCGCGGTAGACCATCCGGTACGACGCCATGAAATGGGGCAGGTTGATGAGCGTGCCGATCCAGGCCTGGACCCCGGGGCTCAGGATCTGGAGATCGGAACGGCCGGTGGCCAGGAGGGGGATGAAGATCAGGATCGAGAGGCCGCCGGCCGCCAGGATGTCGAAAGCGGGGTTCACGATCGAGCGCGGCCCCGCCGGCGGGGCGGGGGGCGGAGACGACGGCTGGGCGGGTTTGGCGCGGGACGCGGCGGACATCGACCCGAAATTTACTCGGCCGAGCCGCCGAGATCACGCTCCGCCGCGTCGGTCCAGGCGACCCACTCCGTCTGCACGGCCTCGCTCCGGCTGATCGCTTCCCGAGCCAGCGCCACCGCGCGGCGGCCGAGCCGGTCGGCCGACTCGGCGCGGTCGTGGACTCGCTCCAGGGCGCTCTCGAGCGCCACCAGCTGGGCGAATCCGTAGATCCGATGCGGATCGACCAGGAAGTCGGCGGCCGGACCCGGTTCGAGGCGGTCGAGGACCGGCTCGAGCCCGCCGAGGAGCATCCGCTTGGCGTCGGCGAGCTGGTCGCGCGCGAACTGGATCGACACCCCGGGGTCGCGCCGGAGCAGTCGGGCGATCAGGGCCGAGATCTGGTGGATCCAGCGGATCACGACGTCTCGTTGCATCGAGGCAACCTAGG
>JAEUJH010000737.1 GCA_016794825.1 Gemmatimonadota bacterium | reverse complement strand
CGTCGTGGTGACCGCCGCCATGCCCTCGGGCACCGGCACCAACATCTTCCAGAAGAAGTGGCCCGAACGGTTCTTCGACGTCGGGATCGCCGAGGGGCACGCGGTGACGTTCGCGGGGGGCCTCGCCACCCAGGGCGTCCGCCCGGTGGTGGCGATCTACTCGACCTTCCTCCAGCGCGCCTACGACAACATCATCCACGACATCGCCGTGCAGCACCTGCCGGTGATGTTCTGCATGGATCGGGCGGGCCTGGTGGGCGAGGACGGGCAGACCCACATGGGTCTGTACGACATTCCGTACCTGCTCGCGGTTCCGGGGGTCACGGTCACGGCGCCCAAGGACGCCGACGAACTGGTCGGCCTCCTCAAGACCGGCCTGAGCCATAACGACGGACCGTTCACCACCCGCTACCCGCGCGACAAGGTGCCGGCCGAGCCGAAGCCGTTCGACGCCACGCCGGCCGTGCCGTACGGCACCTGGGAGCGGCTCCGGTCCGGACGCGACGTGGCGATCCTGGCGGTCGGCACCATGGTGCTCCCGGCGGTGGCGGCGGCCGAGCGCCTGGCCGCCGACGGCATCGACGCGACGGTGGTCAACTGCCGGTTCCTCAAGCCCTACGACCGGGCCATGCTCGACGAGCTGGTCCGGACCCACAAGACGCTGGTCACGGTGGAGGAGGGGGCCGTCATCAACGGGTTCGGCGCGTACCTGAGCCTCGAACTCGCCGATCGGCATCCCGAGGTCCGGGTGGTGGCCATGGGCATTGCCGACGAACTGATCGAGCAGGCGCCGCGGAGCGAGCAGCTCGAGCGGTTCGGGCTGTCGGCCGCGGGCATCGCGCGGCGGGTGGCCAGCCTTCCCACGGCCGGAGTGGTCGGAACGCGATGAACGTCGGCGTCGTCGGCAACCCGCGGTACGTCGGGCTCGCGGCCATTCTTTCCGGAATGGCCGCGCGCGCGCCGGGCCTCGGGATTTCCTTCTACACCGAGCCCGAACTGGCGCCGCTTTGGGATCGGCCGATGCCGCCCGTCGGGATCGCCAACCTCGACGCGCTCCTGACGTTAGGCGGCGACGGCACCCTCCTCCGGGGCGCCCGCTCCCTGATGGGCAAGGCGGTTCCGGTCCTCGGCGTCAACCTGGGGCGGGTCGGGTTCCTCACCGCCGCCACCCGGGAAGAACTCGACCTGGCACTGAACCGGCTCGCCGCTCGCGACTTTTCCATCGAGCAGCGGATGGTCCTGGAAACCGAAATCGTCGGGGCCCGCGACTCCCGGTTCACGCTCCCGCCCGCGCTCAACGACGTGGTCGTCCACAAGGCCGGCGTGGCCCGGATGATCCAGCTCGGCGTCAAGGTCGACGGCCAGGACGTCGGCCCCTACAGCGCCGACGGGCTGATCATCGCCACCCCGACCGGTTCCACCGCCTACTCGCTCTCGGCCGGCGGGCCGATCATCGCGCCGGGCGTCGAGGCCGTGGTGGTGACGCCGATCTGCGCCCACACCCTGGCCGTTCGGCCGCTGGTCATTTCGTCCAACTCGCAGATCCGGATCGAGCCGATCCGCGACTGGACCGAGGATCTGCTCGTGTCCGTCGACGGCCAGCAGGCCATGACGATCGGCCCCGACGACGCGGTCGAGGTCCGACGGAGCGGCAACACGGTGCACCTGGTCCGCTTCGGCACCCGCAGCTACTTCAGCCGACTCCGCGAAAGCCTCCGCTGGGGCGACCTGGCCGAGCGCGATTCCCTCCAATGATCGTGGAACTCCGGGTCCGGGACCTGGTGACGGTGGCGGATGCCACCCTCCACCTCGGGCCCGGCCTCAACGTCCTGACCGGCGAAACCGGGGCCGGCAAGTCGATGCTGGTCGACGCCCTGTCGTTGCTGCTGGGCGGCCGGGCCGAGAGCGGTGCCGTCCGGCCCGGTGCCGGGAAGGCCATCGTCGAGGGCGTGTTCGAACCCGCGCCCAAGTCCCTTCGCGCCGTGCTCGAGGCCTCGGGGCTGGACCTCGACGACGACCGGGTGGTCATCCGGCGCGAAGTCTCGGCCGAAGGGCGGTCGCGGGCCTGGGTCAACGGCAGTCCCACCACGGTGGCGGTGCTGGAACAGGTCGGCGGTTGCCTGGCCGACCTCCACGGGCAGCACCAGACCGTCTCGCTGCTGCGGCCGGAAACCCAGCGCGATCTGCTCGACGGGTTTTCCGGCGCCCGCGCCGAAGCCCAGGCGGTGGCGGCCTGTCACGCCACGTTGCTGGAGCTGGCGCGCGAAGAGGCCGAGCTGACCGCGCGGCGCGATCAGGTCCGGAAGAAGGCCGACTACCTCCGCCACGTGGTCCAGGAAATCGACGCCGCCAAGCTGGTCGCGGGCGAGGACGAGCGGCTGGAACAGGAGATCCGCCGCCTGTCCCACGCCGAGGAACTCCGCACCCTGGGCGATCGGGTCGCGTCCGCCATCGACGGTGAGGACGGGGGAGCGCTGGCCGCGCTCCACGCGGCCGAGCGCGCGGTGGCCCAGCTCGAACGGCTCGATCCCTCGGCCGGAGAGTGGCGGACCCTGGTCGACGCCGCCTACGCCGCCCTCGACGAACTGGCCCGCCAGGCCCGCGACTACGCCCGCGGCATCGAGGACGACCCCGGCCGCCTGGCCGAACTCGAGCGGCGCCGCGCGGTGCTGGACCGGCTGGGCCAGAAGTACGGCGCCACGGTCGACGCGATCCTGGCCACCCGGTCCGAAAGCGCCGCGGAACTGGACTTGGCCGACGGCGCCGAGTTCGACCTCAAGGCCATCGCCGCCCGGCGGGCGGCCGCCCAGGAAGCGCTGACGGCCGCGGCCAAGGCGCTGACCGAGCGGCGGCGGATCGGCGGCGATCGGTTGGCCCGGGCGGTCAACCGCCAGCTCCCCAAGCTCGGGCTGCCCGGCGGCCGGTTCGAGGTCACCCTGACTCCGGTCGAGCCGGCCACCGCGGCCGGCGCGGAGCAGGTCCAGTTCACGGTCCAGCTCAACGTCGGACTCGAGCCCCGGCCGGTGCACCGGGCGGCGTCGGGAGGCGAACTGTCCCGGCTGATGCTGGCGCTGACCGTGGCCCTTGCTCGGCAGGACGGGATTCCGACCCTGGTGTTCGACGAAATCGACGCCGGCGTCGGTGGCGAGGTCGGGGTCCAGGTCGGTCACGCGCTGGCCGAGGTGGCGGGACGGCACCAGGTGCTGGTCATCACCCACCTGCCGCCCATCGCCGCGCGGGGCGATCGACACCTGGTCGTCACCAAGCGGATTCGGGGCGGGATCGCCACCAGCGACGTCGAGGTGCTCCACGGCGAGGACCGGGTCACCGAAGTGGCCCGGATGCTGGGCGACCAGGACAGCGAGTCGGCCCGCCGGCACGCCCTGGCCCTCCTGGGCGAGACCGGAAAGCGGGTCGGCGGCCGGTAGGCGCTACGGCTTGGGCGTCGGGGCTTTCCCGAAGAGCCGGGTGTAGAAGCGGAGGTCGATCGACACCGTGTTGGCGTCCGGGACGATCCCGGAGCCGGACCGGACGATCCGTTGGTAGCGGAAGCTGGCGTCCATCGGCAGGCGGAGCAGGCCCCGCTTGTTGAGGCCGCTGTGGGAGTAGCTGAGTCCGCCGGACAGGAGCAGGGCATCGCTCTGGCTGCCGGTGGCCAGCACGTCCGGGTCGTAGCCCGGAAGCGCCGGCTGGTCGGCGGCGTAGCTGAACTTGTCCCGCTGTTTGGTCCAGAAGTCGACTCCCCCGAAAACCGAGAGATACGTGGCGATCCGGAGGAACGGCCGGGCGCTCACCATGATCACGTCCCCTGGATCCCGGCGGACGGCGGCCAGGGAAGCGGCCGGCGCAATGGGCTGATCGGGGGGCGCGATCCGGCGGTTCTGGTTGCCCGGCAGCTGAAGGTTGTAGCCTCCGGACACCCGGGCGCCGAGGCGTCCGCGGACCCAATCTGCCGTCAGTGACATTTCCACATCGGGCTGTCGATCGCCCGAGCCGACGTCCATGAACCGATTCGGGCTGTCGAGCTTGGCCGTTCGGAGCCGAGCCATGGCGGTGGCATAGGCGCGGAAACCAGAACCGATCGTCGAGGTCGGGAACCGATCGACCAGCGCGATCGTGGCGCCGACCTCGATGTCGCCGAGATAGGAGAAGGTGGGCGTGTCGTCGAGAGGCAGGGCGGCGATCCGGCCGAGCGGGTCGGTGACGTAGTCGCCGAAGGCGGCGGTCGTGATCGGGCTCGAGGGAAAGGCCGGGATGGCCTGGAACGAGGTGATGGCAAACGACTGAGCCAGGACGGCCTGGAGGTCGCGGACGAATTGGACCACCTGCTGGGCCACCGTCGAGTTGGCCCGGGGGACGACCGTGGTGGTGGCCGAACTGGTCAACAGGAGGGCGCCGAGTTCGGCCTCGAGCAGCTCGGCCTTGGCCACCGTGGACTGGGCCAGGGCCTTGAGGGTTGGGTCGTTGTCGAAGTCGCCGGCGGTGAGCCGGGTTCGGAGCTGCTGGCGGGCCTGGGCCAGCTGACCGAAAAAGGCGCCCTGGGCGCTGGGGTCGAGGCCGAAGGCGGCGTTGGCGCCGGTGCTGTCGATCAGGAACCGGGGCTCGACCTTGACCGCCACGATCGGCACGGTGCCGAACAGGGTGATCGACTTGGTCAGCCCGAAGGCCCCGCCCAGACCGAAGGTCCCGAGGTTGACCAGGGATGAGGCAATCGAACGGCCGATCGACAGGTTGACCGCGGCCACCCCGGTCACCCGCTGGAGGCGTTCCTCCGAGGCGAGGATCTCGGGCAGGAAGGCCCGATCGAGCGTTGGGCGGCCCAGGTCGGCGGCCCATTCCTCCCGGCTCCCATCCCGCCAGCGCCAGTCCCAACTCTTGAACTCGCCCGAAAAGTCGAGCCGGAGGGCCCCTTTCGGGACCGTGAGCGGGGTGACCTGACTGGATCCGGTGAGCGGCCGCCCGAGGC
>JAEUJH010000716.1 GCA_016794825.1 Gemmatimonadota bacterium | reverse complement strand
GGACAATCTGGCGACGGTCAAACCGGGCGCGATCAACCTGGCCAAGGCACTGGTCGGCAAACTGCGCTGAACCGCGCTCCTTGCCGAGGGGCCCATCCGGCGTCTACGTTCCCGTTGCGACACGTGGACGCAGCCGGCCGGTCCGGTGATGGCGGGGGTATCTGGTGGTTCCTAGATACCAGACCCGGATCAGAACACCATCAATGACCGATCTTCCAGCTGCTCAGGCTCCCGCTGACGCCCCTCTGACGCTCATCACGCTCGGAGGGGCCAGCCTGCGTCGTGCCGGCCAGCCCGTCCTGGGCCCGGGCAAGCCGCTCGCCCTCCTCATCTACCTGACGCTCGCGCCCGGACGCACCGCCACCCGGGAGTTCCTCCTCGACCTGATCTGGGCCGACCTGGAGCACGAGCGCGCCCGCCACGCGCTCCGGCAGACGACCTGGCACCTTCGCCGGCTGCTCGGCGACGACTGCCTCGTCGGACGGGACGAGATCTCCCTTGGCATCCCGATCGACGCCGATCGCGACCGGTTCCTCCGGGCCGTCGAAGCCAACGACCCCGAGTCGGCCATCGGCCTCTACCGCGACCCGTTCCTGCCGGACTTTGCCCTGCCCGGCACCACCTCGTTCGAACATTGGGCCGACGCCGAGCGGCATCGGTTGCGAGGGGTGTTCCTCCGGTCGGCGGAGACGGTCGCGCGCCGGCGCCTGTCCGCCGGCCGCTTCCGGGAGGCGCAGGAACTCGCCCGGCGGATGCGCGACACCAGTCCCTCGTCCGAGGCCGCTTGGCGGGTCTTGCTCGAGGCGCTCGTGGCCGGGCGCGACGACCTCCAGGCCTCGGTCGAGGCCGATGCCCTGCTCGGCATGTTGGCCACGGAGGGCCGGGCGGCCGAACCGGCGACCCGCGCCATCGTGGCCGCAACCCGGCGGGGCACCAGCGGCTCGGCCGAGCCCGATCCGAGTTCCCCGCCCGGTCTCGTGGCCGAACTGGTCGGCCGCGAAAAGGAGTTCGCGACCCTGCTCGGCGCCTGGACCAACGCCCGCTCCGGCGCCCGCCACGTCCACGTCTCCGCCCCGGCCGGCCTCGGCAAGTCGCGATTGCTGGCCGACCTGGCCAGCCGGCTCCGGTCGGTCGGCGGCCGGGTCGCGTCGATTCGGGCCAACCCCGGCGACCGGGCGGTCCCCTTTGCCGCCGCGGGTGACCTGGCCGCGGCGCTCGGACCCCACTCCGGCCTGGTCGGGGTCTCGCCCGCGGTGGCCGACGTCCTGGTTGGGCTGAGCCCCGCCCTTTCCACCGTCCTGCCTAACGCACGCCCCAACGCCGGCGGCGCTGAGGCCGTCCGGCTCCGGACCGCGGCCCTGGCCGACGCGGTGATCGCCCTGGCCGACGCGCACCCGCTGGCCCTGCTGATCGACGACGTCCACTGGCTCGACGGCGACTCGCATCAGGTCATCGACGGCCTGCTCCACCGGTTGGAGCGCGCCGCGGTCCTGGTCGTCACCGCCGGCCGGCCCGGAGTCGGGCGGCCGCTCTCGGCATCGCCGGGAAGCCTCGAGATCCACCTGGAGCCGCTCGAACCCGCGGCGATCGAGGCCGTCGTGCACAGCCTCGGCGAGGCGACCCCGGAAACGGCCGCCACGATCGCCCGCCTCCTGTATGCGTCGACCGGTGGTTCGCCCCTGCTGGTCCTCGAGTCGCTCCAACTGGCGCTGGAGCGGGACGAACTCGCGCTGACCTCGGGGCGCTGGGACATCCCCGACCCCGCCCGGCTCGCCCAGGCGTTCGAGAGCGGCAACGCGCTCCGCGCTCGATTGACCGGCCTGCCGCCTGACACGGAGTGGATGCTTCTCTTCGCCTCGGTCATGGGAACGCCGCTCTCGGCGGCCGACTTCGGCGCCGTGGCGCGGGCGCGCGAGGATGTCGACCAGCACATCTGGACCCTCGAGCGGCGGGGGTTCCTGGCCCGTCGCGGAACCAGCTGGGAGCCCGCCCACGACGAGATCGCCGCGGCCGCGATCGACCATGCCTCGCCGGACCGCCGCCGCGCGGCCCATGCCGCGGCGGGGCGCCGCCTGCTCGAGGGCGCGCCCGACCCGACCGCCATCCTCCGGGCCATCCGCCATTTCGACGCCGCCAATGACGAACCCGGCCTGTCGCGCGCGTTCGGGCGCTACGTCAGGGAACGGCGGGCGCAGGGGCCTCGGCCCGGGCTCTCCGAGCTGGCGCGACAGGCCACGACCGACCCGGCGCGGGCCCGGACCCTGATCCGGCAGCTGCCGCTCGACGTGCGCCTTGGCCTCGACTCGACCACGCGCCGAGTGGCCGCGCTGGCCGCGGCCGGCCTGTTGCTGACCGGAGCGATGAGCCTGCTCCGCGAGAGCCCCGACGTCATGCCCGAACTGCTGGTGGTCTCGCGCGACGCCGCGGACTCGACCCTGTTCGAGACTCGGCGCCTCCGCCTCGATCGGAACGGCTGGCGGGCCGACCGACCGCTCGAGCCAGGCCGGCGGATCGAGCGGTTCCGGAACCAGCCGTTCAGCACCAACTGGGGCGGTTTTTCGGCGGCGAGCGATGGCGAGACCTGGGTCTTCAACGGGCCGGTCGACGACAGCCTGACCGAGGAGCTCTTCGTCCGCCGACGCACCGGGACGACCGTCGTGTACTCGGCCGCGCGCGACGACGGCCAGCCCGCGATCGACCCCTCGGGCCGGCGCTTCGTGTTTGCCACCGCCCGGTGGTCCAACCCGAGCCGCGACGAGTACGATCTGGCGATCGGATCGCTCGACGGCATCGAGCCGCTCCGGCGCTTGACGTCGACCACCGACACCGACGGACACCCGGCATGGGCGCCGCACGGCGCGATGATCGCGTTCGTCCGCCGGCCCCAGGGCCTGGCGCCACGCGTGGCGTGCTGGATCAGCCCGAATCACCCGAACCCGGTGGAGCACTGCGTCCCGGCGCCGAGCGGCGAGGTTTTCTCCGTCGCTGGTTGGCTGGACGATCATCGGGTGTTACTTGTGGCACGCGATACGGCGGGCGACGCGTTTCTCCGGTGGAACGTGGTCACCGATCGAATTGACGCCCTCGACCACCGGGGAGCGATCGGGCTGACCACCGTCAGCCCGGACGGGCGGTGGGTCGTCTGCCATTGCGCCGGCGGGTCGCGCGGCCAACCTTCGCTGATCGTGTTCCCGACCGACGACCCCGCCGCCGCCCGGCCCTTGCCGGCCGACGCCCGGTTCCATTCCCTCGGCTGGCGGCTCCCCGCCACGCCACCGCCCCTGTCGCTCGCGTTCGCGCCCGACTCCGTCAGCGTGCCGCTCGGGGCCGCCTACCTGGCCGACGCGCCGTTCTCGTGGCGGG
>JAEUJH010000708.1 GCA_016794825.1 Gemmatimonadota bacterium | reverse complement strand
CGGAACCCCACGTGGTTGAGCCCGGTCTCGGGCGTCGCGTGGCTCCGCGCCGAGACCCGGAAGCGGAAACAGGCCGTGGTGGCGCAGAGAAACGAGCCGCCCCGCATCGACCGCTCCGTTCCCGCCGCCGGACCGAGGGGGTCGACCGACGGGCTGGTTCGATAGTACCCGGCGTCGTACCAGTCGGCCGTCCACTCCCAGACGTTGCCCGCCATGTCGACCAGTCCGTAACCGTTAGGCGGGAACTGACCCACCGGTGCCCGGCCCCGGAACCCGTCGCGCCCCTCGTCCTCGAGCGGGAAGCGCCCCTGCCACCAGTTGGCCGCGCAGCGGGGGCCCGGACAGGGGTCGTCTCCCCAGGAAAACCGCCGGCCGACCAGACCGCCCCGCGCCGCCGCTTCCCATTCCGCTTCGGTGGGAAGGCGCTTGCCGGCCCAGGCCGCATACGCGATCGCGTCGTGCCACGACACCTGAGTCACCGGCTCGTCCGGCCCGGCGGGCCGCGCCGCCGGCCCCTCGGGATGGCGCCAGTCGGCTCCGTCGACCCGGTGCCAGCCGCCGACCCCGGGCTGGAATACGCCGGACCATCCGAATCGCTCCGCCTCGGTGCGGTAGCCCGTCGCCGTCACGAATCGTTCGAACGCGGCGACGGTCACCTCGGTCCGGTCGAGCCAGAACCCTTCGACCGTCACCTCGTGCACCGGCCCCTCGTCGAGGTAGCCCTCGACCGATCCCATGGTCACTCGACCGCCCGGGATGCGGACCATCCCCGCGGTGTCGTGGTCGACGGCCCGGCGTCCGGCGCCTTCGGCCGCCACGGTTCCGCCGACCCGTCCGCCGCAGGCGACGGCGCCGAGCAACAGGATCGTCACCGCGGCGGCCCGTCCCCCGGTCATCGGAGCTTGGCCTCGAACTCCCGGGCGGCCGCCTCGCCACCGACCCGTCGGAGGATGGTCAGGAAGAGCGCGGTGTCGTGACGCGGCGCCTGGGCCAACTCGCGGAGAACCGCGTCGACACCCGCCCGTCCGATGGTTGCCTCGAGATCGAAGAGCAGGAGCGGCCCCTTGGCGTAGAGGGCGCCATCGGAGGCCCGGCCCCGTCCCAGCAGCGGCGGCGCCTTGGCGGCGATGGCCCGCTTGGGTCCGAGCAGCGACTCGAGCGCGGCCGACCCGAGCGCCGCCTCGACGTAGCGGAGGCCGAGATACTCGGCCGGCGTCTCGACCAGCCAATAGTCTTCCGACGTCGGGCTGGCCCGGGTAAACCAGAGGTGCGAGAACTCGTGCGCGATGAACTTGGCCTGACCCGCCGTGGGCGCCGCGCCGGGCACTTCCGTCACCACCACGTAGCCCGGCCGCGCGTACCCGCTGCCGTTGGCCCGCCGGACGACGGTGACGGTGGCGGACCCCCCGGGCATCGGACCGAGCATTCGCTCCAGGAAATCCACCGACGCGGCACCGTGCTCCCGGTAGTACGTCGCCACCGGCGACCCCGGTTCCGGCGCGAGAATCCGGAACCGGCCCTGACCGCTCTCGGTCAACCCGGGGGCCGCGATGAACGCCAGGTCGGCGGTCGGCTGGGCGGCGTCGAGCCGGAGCGCGGCCCCCTCGCGTCGATGCGGCACGTTGGCCACCATCGTGGCGCCAGCCGGCAGGCCCTGGATCAGCGCGGTGGCCGTGAACGGCGCGCCGAGATCCGCCGAGTAGGGAAGCCAGAACGAGTCGACCGACAGTTCGACCAGCGACGCCGACACGGCGTTGATGGCGGGAGTGGCCAGCGAAAACAGCGGGCCGGCGTACGTCACCCGGATCGAGGCCTCGGCGGTGCCCGTCGGCCGGACGGTGATCAGCCGCATCTTCGGGATCGGCGCGTCGACCTCGGACGCCGCGACCTCGGCACCGACCCCGGTCAAACTGGTGATGGCGTAGGATCGTCCGAGCAGCAGCCGATGCTCGGTCCCGGCGGGCCGCCGCGGAAAGCGGATTTCCACCGTGGCCTCGATGACCCCATCGGCCGGGCGGACCGTGGCGGCGATGTCGTAGTGGGGCACCGGGTCGCCGGGCGCGGGGGCCGCCGGGGCGAGGCCGGCGGTCGCCACGAGCAGGCAACCCGTCACCACCCGAGCCCGCGCGCCCCCCGTCATCGCGCCTCGCCGTCGAGTTGTCGCTGATAGTCGGCCGCGTCGAAACTCCCCTCGGACTGGGCCACCAGACCATCGGCCCCGAACCGCCAGCGCTCGACGCCACTGATCCGAACCGCGCGACCCGTACCCCCCGGGCCAGTGTTGGTGCCGGTCAGGGTCCAGCGATACAGCACCAGCCCATTTTCTTCCGCCAGGCCGTCGAGCAAGACGACCAGATCCGGAAACGCGGTCATGAACCCCGCCGCCGAAGCCGCGATGGCCTCCCGGCCGACGGCGGGCTCGCCGCCGTTGATGGCCAAGGAGCCGTTGGGCGCGAAGAACTCGGCCACCCGGGCCGGGTCCTGGCCGCACCAGGCGGCGGTGTAGCGTTCGGCAAAGTCGCGGTGCCCGGCGGCACGATCGTTGGTCACGGCTGATTCTCCCTGATGGTTGACCGGATAATACTGCGGCGGCCCGGCTCGTCGCTTCCGCCCCGTGCCGATCGGAGGTTAATTGACGCATCCCTTCCAGCCCGCCCTACTCGACCCGGAGCCGAACCTCCCATGCAGCCGTATGCCCTCGTCATCGACGGCCAGCCCGTCACGACGGACCGCACCTTCGAGGTCCTGAACCCCGCCGACGGATCGGTGGTGGCGACATGCCCCGAGGGAACCGTGGCGCTCCTCGACCAGGCGGTGGCCGCCGCCCGGCGAGCTCTGCCCGGCTGGGCGTCGCGACCCGACGCCGACCGGGTGGCGGCGCTCAACGACATCGCCAACCGGCTCGAGCGGCACGCCGGCGAACTCGCCGAGCTGGTGACCCGCGAGCAGGGTAAGCCCCAGAGCGGGCCGGGCGCCAAACTCGAAGCCGGCGGGTGTGTCGCCTGGACCCGGGTGACGGCCGGCCTGGCGCTGGCGGAAGAGACCATCCAGGACGACGCCAAGGGCCGGATCGTGATCCGCCGCAAGCCGGTCGGCGTGGTCGGATCGATCACGCCCTGGAACTGGCCGCTCATGATCGCCACCTGGCATCTGATGCCGGCCGTGCGGGTCGGGTGCACGGTGGTGATCAAGCCGTCGCCCTATACCCCGCTGTCCACGCTCCGCCTGGTCGAACTGATGAACCAGGTCCTCCCGCCGGGCGTGGTCAACGTGGTGACCGGCGACGCCGAGGTCGGCAGCCGGATGGTCTCCCATCCGGACATCGACAAGATCGTCTTTACCGGCTCGATCAAGACCGGCAAATCCGTCATGGAGGGGGCGGCCGACACCCTCAAGCGACTGACCCTCGAACTGGGTGGCAACGACGCCGGCATCATCCTTCCCGGCACCAACGTCGACCCGCTGCTCGAGTCACTGTTCTGGGGCTGCTTCATCAACGGGGGCCAGACCTGCGCGGCCCTGAAGCGGCTCTACGTCCATGAGAGTCAGTACGAGGAGGTGGCCGAAAAGTTCGCCGCCTTCGTGGCCAAGATGCCGGTCGGCAACGGTCTCGACGCGAAGAATCTGGTCGGTCCGCTGACCAACGCCATGCAGCGCGACAAGGTGAGTACCTACGTCGACGAGGCCCGCGCCAAGGGAGCCCGGATCCTGACCGGCGGCGTCCGACCCTCCGGCCCCGGGTACTTCTACCCGCTCACCGTGGTGGCCGACGCCACCGACGACATGCTGCTCGTCAAGGAAGAGCAGTTCGGACCGGCCATTCCGATCCTCAAGTACCGGACCGTCGAGGAAGCCCTGACCCGCGCCAATTCGCTCGACGTCGGACTGGGCGGCTCGGTGTGGGGCAACGATCCGCAGGAGGCGGCGGCGCTGGCCACGCGGCTCGAATGCGGCACCGCCTGGGTCAACCAGCACGGCGGCCTCCATCCGCTGGCGCCGTTCGGCGGGGTCAAGTGTTCCGGCATCGGCGTCGAGTTCAACGTCGACGGCCTCAAGGAGTACACCACGATCCAGGTCGTCAACGTGGCCCGCTGAGGCCGGTTCTCGATGAAAAAACGGAGGCCGGCGCCACCATGGCGCCGGCCTCCGTCGTTCCGTTACCCGCCGCTTTACTGAACGAACAGCTTGTGGCGGATTTCCTTGAACGCCGTGCTCGGCATGATCCGACGGCTCACCACTTCGTCGAGCGTCTTGAACGGCCGGCCCGCGACGATCTTGTCGGCGTAGAGCTGCCCGACGCCGGGGATGGCCGCGAGGTCGTCGCGACTCGCGCTGTTGAGATTGAGCCGCCCTTCCGCGTCCCGAGCCGGTCCCGGATCGGCCGCCTTGACCGCCGCCGCCTCCGCCGCCGCATCCTCGGCGGTGGGCGTGAGCCCCTTCTTGATCTTGAGGTACTGGGTGGCCGGCATGATCCCCCGCGCCACCAGTTCGCTCCGCATCTTGAAGGGCCGGGCGGCAATGATCTTGTCGGCAAAGGCCTG
>JAEUJH010000662.1 GCA_016794825.1 Gemmatimonadota bacterium | reverse complement strand
CTTCACCGACCGCCAGCTGGTGCAGCTGCTCGATTCGCTCGGCTGGCGCGAGCCGGTCGACCTGATCGGGCTCTCGTACGGCGGGGTCATTACGGGTGCCTTTACCGGCCGGCATCCCGAGCGGGTCCGATCCCTGGTGCTCATCGATCCCGCCGCCGGCGCGGCCGGGTCGCCACCGGCCATGTTCCGGCTCCCGTTGCTGGGCGGGGCGCTCTGGCAGATGCTGGCGGTGCCCGGGATGGCGGATAACCAGCTCAGCGACTTCATCGAGCCCGCCAAATGGCCCGACTGGCCGGATCGCTATCGGGTCCAGATGCAGTATCGCGGCTTCGGGCGGGCGCTCCGTTCGACCATTCTGCAGCGGGCGGGTTCCAGTCTCGACACCCTCTACGCCCGCGTCGGCGCGGCGGGCACCCGGTCGCTTCTCGTCTGGGGCACCGAGGACTCGACCGTGTCGATCGCCGAGGCGCCGGGGATCCAGCGGGTCATTCCGCAGATTCGCTTCGTGCCGGTGGAGTGGGCGGGGCATTTGCCGCACATGGAACGAACCGACGTGGTCAATCCGTTGTTGATCGAGTTCCTGCGAGGAGCAACGACGGACTCGGCCGGCGCGGACGGGTGAGTGAGGTCGACCGCCGCAAGGTGAGCCGTTAGGCATCATGGAGGTGGGCTGATGCGTTTGCGGGCGGTGTGGGCCACGGTATTCAGCGCCGTTGGCGCGGGCCTGATGGCCGGTTGTGAGCCACCGCGCGCTGCCGACAGCGTGGTGGTGTCGGACTCCGCGGGCCTGCGGGTCACGACCATCACGGTGCCGCCGACCGACCTTGAAGAGTGGACGCTCGCGCCGACGCCGGAGCTGGTGATCACCGGCGCCGAGTCCGGGGACTCCGCGGCGCTCGCTCCGGTCGGAAGCGTGCGATGGGACGGGTCGGGCGACATCATCATCGCGGACCTCGGGGCCTCGCGGCTCCTCGTCTACGACGCCGCGGGCACGTTCGTGCAACCCTTGGGTCGGCGCGGCGACGGGCCGGGGGAGTTCCGTTCCATCAGCGCGGTATCGCTCATGCCCGGGGATACGGTGGTGACCTTCGACGGCTCGCTGCGTCGGCTGTCGTACTGGCATCGGCGGAACGGATTCGCGCGGAGCGTGAGCCTGGCCGCGGGTGCGTCCCTGGATGCGTGGCCGGCCGACGCCTGGCCGTGGCGCGACTCGATGATCGTGGTCCTTCAGCTGGCGATCACGCCCAAGGACTCCGTGCCAGCCGGGGCAGGGATGCGGCGCTGGCCCATGCGCGCCCATCTCAGTCTGCGAGATCGGGAGGGCGCGGTGGTTGCGACGTCCCCGACGTTTCCGGGCATGTACACCGGGCTCTCGGAGGAGGGCGACACCCGACTTCCGTTCTCCAACCAGCCGTTCGTCGCGATCGGGCGGGACCGCGTCTTCTTCGGGGCCGGGGAGGACTACCGGATCTCGTCCCTCGCACCGGAGTTCCGGACCGAAGGCGAGTTCCGATGGCCGGCCGCCGATGAAACGCTGAGCGCCGCCGAGGTCGCGGCCGTGCGGGCGGAGACAGAGGCGGTGCTCAGGGCGCGTCTCCCCCCGGAGCGCCTGCGCAGACTCGACCAGAACTTCGCGCCCGAGATCCTCCCCAAGACCCGGCCGGCGATCGGCCGGGTCCTGGTGGACCAGGAGGACCGCTTGTGGGTCGAGCGGTTTGAGGCGACACGGCTCGGCACCCGGACGCAGAAGCCTGGGGATCGATGGACGGTCTTGCTGCCGAATGGTCGCCCGGTGGCGCGTGTACGCCTACCGAGCAATACCCGGCTCGAGGCGGTGCAAGGCCAGCGCGTGCTCGTGGTGCAGCGCGATAGCCTGGATACGGAGACGGTGGCCAGGTACGACATTCGGCGGCCGTAGCGCAGGTGGCGTCGGTGTGGTGCCTCGAACTCGTCCCACCGAAGACGAGATTGCAGCGAGTCATGGGGCGGTGGAATAGATTTCGCCCTCCCTCACTACCCGAACGCACCATGTCGCTGCTCCCAGTCCTGACCGCCCTGGCGGTCGTTGGCGCATCCCTGCCACCGGACCGCCCGGCCCCCGTCCGGCCCACCGCGGTCGACACTCTCAGCACCTTCGTGGCCAACCGCGTCGTGCTGGACATCGCCGCCCCGGCCAGCCTGATCTGGACCTGGCTCCCCAGTATCCGGAAACGACCCGATGTCGAACGGGTGCCGCTGAACGGGCTGGTGGAGCAGTTCGGAGCCCGGAACGATTTCCTCTATCGTGACAGCACGGGCAAGGTCTATCGGCACGACCGGGTCGAAGTGCTCCACTGGGAACCGGGGGTGCGGTACGTGGCCAAGGTGGAGTACCTCCCTCCGGGCGACGCCGTCACGATCATCTACAACGTGGACCTGCGCGAGGCGGGCGGGGTTACCCACTTCGTGATGGATTCGTATGCCACCGTCACCATCGCGGTCTCGGGAACCGAGGCCGAGCGGGTGGCCCAGGTGGCGGCGGCGCGGAAGGGGTACCAGGACGCCGTCGAGAAGGGATATCAGGCCTTCAAGACCTCAGTCGAGGCCGCCGCCCGGAGATGACCCGCGGCACCGCCGAGGACCCGGTCGGACGACACCCTGGTGTGCTGGGGCAAGAAAGGAACTGGGCGCTCGGCCTGGAACGATGCCCGGTGCGTCCCGAGGAGTGCGGCGATTGGGTGAACAACGTCCCCATCAACAACAGCTACCGCACCCGAATCCCGTCGAGCGGCAACGGCTTGGTGCCGCTCGCCATCCCCACGATCCGCCGCCCGAGCGTGCCCGTCAGTCTGTCGCCCGCGGGTTCGAACGTCCAGGTGATCACGTCGGTCATGGTCCGGTTGCCATTGGGCGTCGACACCGTGACCTGACCGCTCTCCTCGAACG
>JAEUJH010000638.1 GCA_016794825.1 Gemmatimonadota bacterium | reverse complement strand
GGTCCTCCGCACCCTGGGCGGCAGCCGCCCCCTCGATTCGCTCCAGCTCGACGTCCTCGCCACCGGCGACCGGGAGGCGGAGACGATCTACCTGTATGGCCTCGCGGTGACGATGCTGACGGGAGGCCAGGCGGCGGAAGGGAAGGCCCTGCTCGGGATCGTGGGACCGCTCGGCCAATGGCACCAGCTGGCGGCCGTCGCGGCCGATGCCGATCTGGCTCGGCTCGCCGCGCCCTGCCCCGGACCGTTGCCGGCCCTTCCTACCGACCGCCGGTGGGACCGGTGCCGGGGCATGCGACGTCGTTAGGTGGGACCGGCGCCGGTCAGCGCGGCGGCTTGATCGGCAGCTTCGGCAACTTCCCCTTCATCATCCCGCCCATGTCGAACGCCTTGTAGCCGGCCGGGACCTCGAAGTCGGACGCCGGAAGGGTCTTCTTCTCGATCGAGGTCACCTCCATCACGAGTTCCCGCTTCCCGCCCTTGAGGTTCTCGATCCGGAGCGGCTGGAACCCGTCCTTGTAGGTGTTGACCAGTTCCCGATACTCGACCGGCACCGCGCCCATCCCGGGCATCTGCCCGCCGCGGGGGCCCTGACCGCCACCCATCATCCCGAAGAACCCGAGGCCTTTGGCGGCACAGATGTCGATCGTGCCCCCCTCTTCGTCGACGTAGGTGTAGTGATCGCAGGAATACCCCGCGATCGTCTCCGACTTGCCGGTCCGGGTCAGCTTGGGCGCCGGTCCGGCCTTCCGGCCATCGGGTTTCTCGTCGTTGGCCATGCTCTTGAGGTCCATCGTCATGTACATCTTCTGCGCCGGCATGACGGTGGTCCACACGGCCGTCCGGCCGTTCATCAGCATGTAGGCGCCTTCGCCGCCCCGACCCCGCATGTCCACGCGGGTGCGGTCGCCCAGATAGCTGCTGACCAATTCGCCCGACGGCTTGCCGTCGGAAAACATCTTGGTCACGATGGTGCCTTGGAACGACTGGGCGGCGGCGGGCCCGACGGCGAGAGTGGAGACCGCGAGGAGAAGCAACGCGCGCATGAGAGCCTCCGGGGCTCGGGACCGGGGAAACGTAGCCGCGGTCCCCGGCCCGGGTCACCGGGTCGGGACGACGGCCTCCCGTTCCGCCACCTGGGCCGCCAGGAAGAACCCGAGAGCCACCCGGGCGGGGTCGGTCAGGTTCGCCACGTTGCCCCGAACCGAGGCCGGCGGCGCCGAGAAGGGGCCACCTCCCCCGGTGGTCTGTTCGAAGATCGCGAAGTAGTAGCGGAAGGCGGTCTCCGAGAGCGCCACCTGACGGACCGAAACCCGCTGCCCCGGATCGACGACCTCTTCATCGTAGGGCTGATACCCCACCACCCGACCACCGTCGTAGAACCGGTCCTCGCTGATGATCCGGAACCGGTTCCCCGGATCGACGGCAATTCGAGGGACGCCATCGACCCGCAGTTCCCACAGGTAGTAGTCGTCGCGGCCGGCGGGATCGGTGTAGTCGATGACCGCCCGGAACCCGGAGTCGCCCTGGGCGAGCCCTTCCTCCTCGAACTCGAAATACAGCGAGTCGATCGGGGCCACGGGCAGCAACTCGTGGGTGGCCTGGTAGCGATCGCCCTGGAAGTCGATGGTCAGGGTGTAACGGCGCCCGACGACGGGGTGAATCCCGTCCGCGGCGTAGACCCCCGGCCGCGCCGCGACCTCGGCGAACGGGAACGTCCCGCCGGCGCCGTCGGTCACCATGATCACCGCCCCCCGCGCCGGAGGCGGCGGGCCGGCCCGGTCGAACACGTCGGTGGTGGTGAGGCGGATTTCCTGGTGGCCGGTCGAGTTCCCCGCCCGCAGTTCGATCCGTCCCTCGACGACGAGCCGGACCGGACCCTGATCGACCTCGATGTCGACCACCCGGGTACAGCCCGCGGCGGCGAGGAAAAGCGGGAGAACGAGGATCGCCTTCATGGCTAGAACCGGAACGTGTAGCTGATGCTGGGAACGATGCCGAAGATCGACGTCTGGACCGCCTCCACCAGGAGCGGGTTGTCCTCCGCCTGCTGGAAGGAAATCGACTGGGCGTTGAATCGGTTGTAGAGATTGAACAGGCCGAGCTGCAGCTGGCTCCGCCCCGTCGAGCGGGTGAACGTCAGGTCGAGTCGGTGGTACGCCGGCAGCCGGGCCGCGTTGCGATCGCCGTATTCGATGACCTGGAGGCCGCCGTACTGGTACCGCGACACCGGATACGTCGCGGGCAGGCCGCTCGCCGCCACGAACGTCCCGCCGACGGTCCCGCGACGGGACAGCGGCAGGAACGCCACGATCGACAGATCGTGAGTCTTGTCGTACGGCGAGGGATAGTAGCGACCACCGTTGATCCCGGGATCGGCCGGACCGCTGCCGCGGACCCGTCGCTCCGACCGGCTCAGCGTGTAACTCACCCACCCGGTCAGTTTGCCGGTCCGTTTCCGCGCATACAGCTCGAACCCCACCGCCCGGCCGTCGCCCTGGAGCATTTCGGTTTCGAGCCGGTCGTTGAGGGCCAGATCGGCGCCCGGAATGAAGTCGGTGACGCGAGTGAGCCGCTTGTAGTATCCCTCCACCGACAGCTCGTACGCCTCGCCACCCCAGTTGGTGGCGTAGCCGAGCGCCACCTGGTCGGACACCTGGGGTTCGAGGTACGGCCCCACCGGTTCCCAGATGTCGACCGGCGTCGGCGAGTTGGTGTTGGAGACGAGGTGGAGGAACTGCCGCGTGCGGGCATAGCTCGCCTTGAGGCTGGCCCGATCCGACACGCCCACCCGAAGGGAAATCCGAGGCTCGAGCCCGCCGAACGACGAGATCGCGCCGCCGTCCGGGTACCGGGTGCTGTCGACCACCACCCCCCGTTCGTACCGACCCACGATCGGGTCGTAGCGCACCGGCCGGTCGTCGGCGTACCGGTAGATGGTGCCAGGACCGGTCCGGCGGAATCCGGCCCACCGAAGACCGTACCGAACCGAGACCCGGGGCGACAGATCGATCTCGTGACTGGCGTGGAGCGCGGGAGCCAACCCGGTCCGCGGCTGGAGGTCGATCGGGAGCACCGGCGAGTCGCCCACCGGACGGATGCTGCCCGGCTTGATGTCGTGCCCGACCAGTTCGCCGCCGAACTCGAGCAGGTTGCCGTTGGCGACATGGAAGGTCTGCCCCACCTTGAGGTCCATCCCCCCGATCCGCGACGACCAGGCGAGATCGCGGCCAATGCCGAGGAACTCGAGCCCGTAGTCGTAGTCGCTGACGGTGAACGTGACCTTCGAGAAGAGCCGGTTCCCGAAGGCCTGGTTCCACCGCAACGTCCCCGCCGCGTTGCCCCATCCGGCGGAGAACCGCTCCGCCACCTTGAACCGATCGCGGCCGAAATAGCCGGACGCCAGCAGCGCGCCGGTGGTGCCCAGCCGGAGGTTGGCCTTGACGTTGAGATCGTAGAAGTAGGCGACGTTCTGGTTCAGGTCCGGATCGCTCGAGAGCTTGAGGAAGAGATCCGCGTAGGTCCGCCGGCCAGCCACCAGGTACGATCCCGACCGGCCCGGGAGCGGCCCCTCGAGCGACAGCCGGCTCGACAACAACCCGACCGTGGCCGCGCCCTCGAACTCCCGGGCGTTGCCCTCCCGTTGGCGCACGTCGAGAACCGACGAGAGCCGGCCACCGAAGCGCGCCGGAATGGCGCCCTTGTAGAGCTTGACGTCGTCGATCGCGTCGCCATTGAAGACGGAAAAGAACCCGAACACGTGGGCCGGGTTGTAGATGGTCGACTCGTCGAGGAGAATGAGGTTCTGGTCGGCGCTCCCGCCGCGGACGCTGAACCCGGTGGAGAAATCGCTGATCGTCGTGACCCCGGGCAACAGGGTCAGGGTCCGGATCGGATCGAGTTCGCCCATCACCACGGGTACCAGCTTGATGGTCTTGAGGTCGAGCCGGGTCGTGCTCATCTCGATGCTGCCCGGATCGGCGTCGGAACTGTCACGGTCGCC
>JAEUJH010000630.1 GCA_016794825.1 Gemmatimonadota bacterium | reverse complement strand
GGTCCCGGCGGCTCAATCCGTTCCGGACCTTTCAGGCCAAGGGCATTCGGTGGGCGGGGTCATCGGACTTCAACGTCACCCCGTTTCCGGCGCGATTCGGCATCTGGTCGGCGGTGACGCGCGAGCCCCTGCTTGGCGTGTACGGCGCCGACCCGTTCGGGCGGGACGAGGCCGTCGATGTCCGGGCCGCGCTCCGGGCGTTTACCATCGACGCGGCGCACCAGCTGTTCCTCGAACGGAAGATCGGCTCGCTCGAGGTCGGGAAGTACGCCGACCTCGTGGTGTGGGATCGGGACCCGTACGCGATCGCCCCGGCGGAACTCAAGGAGATGCGGGCCCAGCTGACGGTGTTCAACGGCACGGTGGTCTTCGAGTCGCGGCCATGACGCGAGTTCATTGTTGCAGGCCGGGCGGAGCCTGATCCAAGGCGAGCCGATCACCCGGTTTGACAATTCGCGCTCCGGCCCCCAATGTTGCCTCAAACAGCCCGAGGCGACCATGGCTGGAGCGCATCGACCCTCAACCCTACGGCTCGGACCAAGCCTGGCTGGGCTCGCGCTGCTCATTGGGGGCTGTGGCAAGGACCCCGCGGGACCGCCCTCGCCGACCGTCACGGGCGCTCAGATGTCGCTCGCCGCAGCCCCCCCGGCCTCGATCGCGGCAGGGGGAGCTGTCGCCGGCAGCGTCCGGGTCAGCAACACGCTGAGCGATGGTTCGAGTCGAGCGGTCGCGGGCGTCACTGTCACCGTCGTGGTGGAGCCGGCGTCGGGCGTGCTCACGGGCACCCTGACGGCAACGACCAACACCCAGGGAATCGCGGAGTTCACGAATCTGACGCTCGGAGGCGCGGTGGGCGCCTACAAGCTCGCGTTCACCGGAGCGACCGGCGGGTTCAACCTGGAACTCCGGTCGGACGCGATCGCGGTTGGCCCCGGCGCGGCGGAGGTATTCGAGGCTGTTGCTGCCCCGACACCTCTGACAGCGACCATCACTCATTCGGTTCGTCCGTTGGTCCGAGTTCGGGATCACTGGGGCAATCCGGTTCCTGGCGTCGGTGTCTCCTTCACGATCCTCGAAGGCAACGGTCGGCTCGCCGCCCCCTCGGCGACGACGGGGGCCGAGGGAACGGCCGGACCGATCTGGATCATGGGACCGACCCCGGGTTTGAATCGGATGCGGGCCGAGACCGCCGCGCTTCCATCGGCCGCGGTGACGTTTCAAAGCACTGGGACCGGGTTCGTGCACGTTGTTCAGGTCGCCGCGGGGGACTGGCACACGTGCGCGTTGGTGGCCACGGGAGCGGCCTTTTGCTGGGGGGACAATCAAGCCGGCCAGCTCGGCGACGGATCGGAGGTCAGCCGACTTGCTCCGGTACCGGTGGCGGGGGATCTGCTGTTCTCGGACATAGGGATCGGCGAGCAGCACACGTGTGCCTTGGTTGCCGGTGGCGACACGTTCTGTTGGGGTCGCAACGGCGGAAACCTGGGCGACGGCACCAGGATCGACCGGAATGTTCCGACCCGGGTCCTTCGGGACCGCCGGTTCAGAAATATCGCGATTGCCGGCTATCACAATTGCGCGATCGACGCCGCCGGGCAGACCTACTGCTGGACGGAGACCCTCGGAATCGACGGGCCGACCCTGTGGCCGAGCCCGGTCGCGTTCGTTGCGATCGAACGAAACGCGCTGCACACCTGCGGCCTCACCGCTGAGGGAGCGGCCTACTGCTGGGGCGAGAACAACTTCAACGGCAGCGGCCAGTTGGGTGACGGAACCACCGTGTCGAAGACGACCCCGACCGCAGTCGTAGGGAACCACCGGTTCAAGGCGCTAGCGCTGGGATTCACCGATACCTGCGGTATCGACCTCGCCGGCGCGGCCCATTGCTGGGGCTACAACCACGTTGGCCAAGTCGGTGACGGAACGCAGCTGATCCGACTGACACCGGTGCCGGTGCTCGGGGGACACGCCTTCAAGGCGATCGCGGGCGGCAACAACCACATGTGCGGCCTCGACCTGGGCGGCCTGGCCCACTGCTGGGGCGGAGGTGCGGCTGGGCAACTCGGCAACGGGAATCGTCCGTTGGTGGAGCCACAGCCGCGGGCCGTCGCCGGTGGAATCCAGTTCGTGGGTATTGCGACGGCCGGTGTTACGACCTGCGCATGGACCGCCGCCGGAACCGCGTACTGCTGGGGCTTCAACAACCTGGGTCAGGTCGGCGACGGAACCACGACCGACCGACTGCTTCCCACGCGGATCGATCAGGGTCAATAGAGCTGTTCTGACCTAACGCGGCGTCTCCGGACCAGCCAGGTCTCGATGTCTCCCAGCGAGCGACGTGGGCTGCGGCCAGCCGTCTCGTCCGGATCCCGGCCCTTGCCCAGGCTCAGCCTCCGACCGCGCTCTTCCGCGGCTGCCAGAGGAACCGGCGCGGGTCCTTTCGGAACGCCGCCCGAAGCGCCGCCGTCAGGCGGCGCCAGTCGGCCGGGGCCAGGTCCCGGGCTCGGGCGGCCGTCCGGAGCGCCAGGAAGAACGACACCCCCAGATTGGCGGTGGCGATCAGCGCGATGCCGAGCGCTCCCCACGCCACCTCGCCCCAGTGAAATGCCTCCGTTCCATAGACCGAGCCAGCCGCCAGCGTCAGCGACGCCGCCTGGAGCGTCACGTGGCGGACCTCGAGCGGGATGCCGAGGAAACGGTCGAAGGCCACCGGCACGAATCCGAGGAGCAGGCCGAGGGTCAGGTAGCCGACGATCCCGCTGAAGTGGCGCTCGACCAGACTGCCGAGGCGGCGGGCGCCCGCGGCGCCGAGGACCGTCTTGATCCGCCGATGCTGGGCGAGCGCCTCGGGAAGCCCGCGGAAGGCGCTCCAGTTGGCGGCCCACCCGGCGGCCAGGCTGGCCAGCCAGAGGAATCCGCCGGTCAGCATCGCGAACGGCACCGTCAGGGACAGGAACGGATGGACCGCGTGGAGCGAGTGGATCGCG
>JAEUJH010000627.1 GCA_016794825.1 Gemmatimonadota bacterium | reverse complement strand
CGGCTCGACCGCCTCGAAGCCGAGGTGGCCCACCTCCGGGCGGTCGCCGTCCGGGTGGAGGAGCTGGAAAACCGGCTCGAATTCACCGAGCGCCTCCTGGCCCAGCCACCCAACACCCGCTAGCCCCAACAGCCGGTCAATCGCCGGCCCCGTCCAGGCGCCGGACCAGCCGGGGGCCCCCGCAACGATCCGCTCGGGGGGCGGCTGCAACGATCCGCTCCTTTTGGGCGTCTAAAGGAAACCCCGACCCCCGTCGACCCATGACCGGCCCCCGTTCCGAAGTGTTGCAGGGCACGCTCGAAATGATGGTTCTCAAGCTCCTGACCCGGGAACCCTCCCACGGCTGGGGGCTCTCGTTCCGGTTGCGGGAAATCTCCCGGGACGTCTTCGACGTCAATCAGGGCTCGCTCTACCCGGCGCTGCAGCGGCTCCTCCGCCGCGGTCTGGTCCGGTCGGAATGGCGCGCCTCCGACAACAACCGGCGGGCCCGGTACTACGAAATCACCCCGGCCGGCCGGCAGGCGCTCGACGCCGCCGTCGCCGATTGGCGGCGGAGTTCCCACGCGGTCAACCTGGTGCTGCGTCTCGCCTGAGGAGGTTCCGATGTCCTGGTTCAGCGCCTTCCGTTCCGCCCTGTCCTCGCTCCTCGGTCGCCGCCGGGCGGATCGGGAACTGGCCGAGGAAATCCGTCACCATCTGGAACTCGAGACCGAGTGGCAGCGCCGCCAGGGCCTGTCCGAAGCGGAGGCTCGCGAGCGCGCCGTCCGGTCGTTCGGCGGCGTGGCCCTGGTGGCGGACGAGGTCCGCGACGAACGCGGCGGCCGCCGGATCGACACCCTGATGCAGGATGTCCGATTTGCCTGGCGTTCGCTCCGCCGGCAGCCGGGATTCACTACCACCGTCATCCTGACCCTGGGCTTCGGGATCGGCGCCGCCACCGCGCTCTTCGCGGTGGTCCGGACCGCCCTGCTCGCGCCGCTGCCCTATCACCCGACCGATCGGATCGCCATGGTCTGGAGTGCCTGGCGCGGGTTCGACCGGACCTGGATGTCGTGGGACGAGTACGAGGCCTGGAGCACCGAGATCCGGGGCATCGAATCGATCGGCCTCTTTGCCGACGGCGCGGCCAACCTGACCGACAGCGACCAACCCGAGCGAGTCCGCTCCGCGCAGGTCACCGCCAACCTGTTCTCCGTCCTCGGCGTGGCCCCGGTGTTGGGGCGGACGTTTACCGAGGCCGAGGATCGGCCGAACGGGCCCGCGGCGGCAATGGTGAGCTACGAACTCTGGCAGCGGCGCTACGGGGCCGACCCGGCTCTGATCGGTCGGCCGATCCAGATCGGCGGTCAGGCCGTTCCGGTGGTCGGCGTGCTGCCCGCGGGGTTCCGCCTTCCGCTCGACTATGCCGGTCCAGGCGCGACCCAGGTGTATCAGCCGCTCGCCACCGACGCCGCCTCCGAGGGCGCGGTTCCCGGACCTGCCTTCCAGCCGGGTGGCGGCGGCAGTCACAGCTACCACTCGGTCGCGCGGCTCGCGCCAGGCGTGACCGCGGCCTCCGTCAACGCCGAACTGAGCCGCTACATCGCGGAACTGGTCCGGACCAGCATCCTGCCCGAGCAACTCCAGTTCCGGGCCTTTGCCGTCGGAATCGAGGACCAGGTAACCGGCCCGATCCGGGGCCCCCTTCTCGTCCTCCTCGGCGCGGTCGGCGTCGTCCTCCTGATCGCCTGCGCCAACGTGGCCGGCCTGCTCCTGGTCCGCGGCGAGCGGCGCCGTCGCGAGCTGGCCGTCCGCGTGGCGCTCGGCGCCGAGGGAAGCCGTCTGACCCGCCTCCTGGTGACCGAAAGCGCGCTCCTGGCCGGGATGGGAGGAACGTTAGGCGTCGTCGTGGCCGCCGGGGCCGTCGCCGCCGTCCGCCAGCTCGCGCCGGCCACCCTGCCCCGCGTGGCCGAGGTGCGACTCGACCCGATCCTCCTGGCCGTGGCCGTGGCGCTGGCGTCATTGGCGGCCTTGCTGACCAGCATCCTCCCGGCGCTCCAGGCCGCCCGGGTCGCCCCCGCCGACGAACTCAAGGAGGGCAGTCGTGGCGCCACCGTGGGAGCGGGACGGCTCCGCTGGCGCCAGGCTCTCGTCACGGCCGAGATCGCCCTGGCCGTGATCCTGGTCATCGGCGCGGGGCTTCTGGTCCGGAGCGTCGCCAATCTCTACTCCATCGACGCCGGCTTCTCCCCCGACCGCGTGCTGACCATGCGGCTCTCGGCGCCGTCGACCTGGTATCCGGATGGGCCCCGGGTCGCGGCGTTCTGGGACGAGGCCCGGCGCAAGGTGGCCGCCGTTCCGGGCGTCCGGTCGATCGGCGCGGCCCGCCTCCTACCCCTCGCCACCGAAATGGGCGACTGGGGTGTCCAGGTCGAAGGCTACGTCCCTCCGCCCAATCGGGGTGCCCAGGCTGATTGGCAGGTGGTGACCCCGGGTTACTTCGAGGCCGTCGGGCTCCGGCTCCGCGAGGGACGAGTGCTCGACGAACGGGATGACCTGACCAGCGGACTCGCGCTGGTCGTCAATCGTCGCTTCGTCGAGAGCTACCTGGCGGGCCGGCCGCCGCTCGGGGCCCAGGTCCGGATCGGGTCGAACCCGAACCGGGAGCCGTACACGATCGTCGGCGTCGTCGACGACGTCCGCCACAACGGCCTCACCACGGAATCCAAGCCGGGCTTCTACGCCACCATGGCCCAGTTCTCCCGCTCGCCCGGCACGACGGTTCGAAGCATGAGCCTGGTCATCCGCGCGGCCGGCGACCCGACGGCCCTCGT
>JAEUJH010000612.1 GCA_016794825.1 Gemmatimonadota bacterium | reverse complement strand
AGCTTGACGTGGCGGTACCGCCACTCCTGCATCCCCTCGTCGAAATCGGTCATCAGCTCGAAGAGGATCACCAGCTCCGGCTGGTTCTGATAGAGCCGGAAGATCTCGTCCTGCACCCGCTCATCCGCCTGGGTGGCCTGGCGGACGTCCCGATCGAGCAGATCGGCGGGAATCGTGGCGCCCCGCTGGGCCAGGAACCGATAGAGGGCATCCATGACGGTCGGCTGGGCCAGGCGCCGCTCCGCCGCGGTCCGACCCGGCTCGGCCGCCGCCTGCGTCACCCCTTCCCGCTTGTAGCCAAAGACGAATTCGACCTCCCGGAACTGGAACGACTGGAACCCGGAGGCCGTGTCGAGCCGGTTCCGAAACGACGAGAACGAGAGCGGCGTCATGGTCTCGAGAATGTCGAGCTGTCCGACCAGGGTCTTCATGACGGTGCGCATCCGCTTGAACGTGCTGATGGCGCCGAACAGGTCGTTGCCCCGGAGATCGGCCATGACCTTCTCGGTCTCGTGGAGGAGCAGCTTGAACCAGAGTTCGTAGGTCTGGTGGATGACGATGAACAGCAGCTCGTCGTGCTCCTCGGGGCTCGACTTCGGTTCCTGGAGCGCGAGGAGCTGGTCGAGCTTGAGGTACGACGCGTAGGTGACGGGCATGGGAACCTCGAACGGGTCAGCGCGGCCCTCGGGGCCGCGGCGCGGGCGTCAGCGGACGGCCCAGACGATGAGCGCGACGGCCGCGAGCGCGATGCCGAGGCCGACCCGCTTGAGGACGCGGGCCTGCCGCTCCGCCCGAGCCCGGGCCTCGGCATAGGGAATCAGCGAGAACGAGATCATCGAGTACAGCGGCACGAACCAGCCCGGCAACACCCGGTGGATGGCCTTCTCGAGCCGTTTCTTGACCAGGAACCACGGCGACGCGACGTGGTCCCGCATTTCGTTGAAATTGGCGAGCGCCAGATCGGCGATGGCCTCGGAGTTCGGCTTCCGGATGTCCTGATAACGGCGGAACGCGGCCTCGAGGTCGTTGGGCGACTTCCGGATCTGTTCGATCAGCTCGAGACAGTCCTCGAACCCGGCGTTGGCGCCCTGGCCGTAGAACGGCACGATCGCGTGGGCCGCGTCGCCGATCAGGAGGGTGCGGCCGCCGAGCTGCCACGGGAAGGTCCGCACGGTCACCATCGCCCCGGTCGGATTGGCAAAGAAGTCATCGAGCAGCGTCGGCATCAGCGGCACCGCGTCGGGGAAGTGCCGGTCGAAGAAGCCCCGCACCTCGTCCCGCGTGGTGAGCCGGTCGAAGCCGTTCTCGCCGGTCATTGGCAGGTAGAGCGTGACCGTGAACGACCCGTCGGTGTTGGCCATGGCCATCATCATGAACCGCCCGCGCGGCCAGATGTGCATGGCGTTGAGTTCGAGCGCGGGGGTCCCGTCGGCCCGGGTCGGGATGAACAGCTCCTTGTAGCCGTGGGCCAGGAAATGCTGGGCGTAGTCCTGGTGTTCCCGCTTCTGGAGCACCCCGCGGACCACCGAAAACGCCCCGTCGGCACCGACCACCACGCCAGTGGAGGTTCGGAGATCGTCGCCGGTCGCCGCGTCGACGTGGGTGACCTTGCCCGCCACCGGATCGATCTCGAGGCAGCGCCGCCCGAACCGGAGGGTCACGCCGGGCGCGTCGCCGGCCGCTTGCGCCAGGGCCCGGTTGAGTTCGCCCCGACTGAAGGAGTTGATGGCCTGGCCGCCGACGCCGTAGGCCTGATGGCTGATCTCGCCGGTGGGCGAATGGATGGCCCGCCGGTAGAGCTTGACCCCCAGGGACAGGATCTCGTCGTCGAGCGAGAGCCGGGAGAGCGCGTTGAGCCCCCGGGCCGAGATGGCCAGGTTGATGCTCCGCCCGCTCTCCATCTTGCCGGCTCGCGGGTCGCCCCGCCGCTCGAGCACCTCGACCTCGAACCCTTCCCGCCCCAGCATCGCGGCCAGCATCGATCCGACCAGGCCGGCCCCGACGATGACGAACCGCGGCTTCTCAGCCACCGAGCACCTCCGCCAGCGCCGAACCGGCGCGCCAGACGTCGACGAACGAGTTGTAGAGGGGAACCGGCGCCATCCGGATGACGTCGGGCTGGCGGAAGTCCGGGACGATGCCGCGAGCCCGGATCCCGTCGAACGCCTCCCGGGCGCCTTCTCGAATCAGGAGCGAGAGCTGGCAGCCCCGCTGTTCGGGGTGGCGCGGAGTGATGATCTCCACCCGCCCGCCCGGAATCCGATCGATCAGGAACTCGAGATAGCCGGTCAACGCCAGCGACTTGGCCCGCAGCGCAGCCATCCCGGTCCGATCGAACTGGCCGATCGACGCCAGCAGCGGCGTCATCGAGAAGACCGGCGGATTGCTGATCTGCCACCCGTCGGCGCCGGCGCGCGGCACGAACCGCGAGTTGAGATGGAGGCGGAACCGGGTGTCGGGGTCGTTGCCCCACCAACCGGCAAACCGCGGCAGGGAGAGATTCCCGCCGTGCCGCTGGTGAACGAAGCAGCCAGCCACCGCCCCGGGGCCGGCGTTCAGGTACTTGTAGGAACACCAGGCCGCGAAGTCGACGTTCCAGTCGTGAAGCGCGAGCGGGACGTTTCCGGCCGCGTGGGCCAGGTCGAATCCGGCGATGGCCCCGGCGCGATGGGCCGCCGCGGTGATCCGTTCGATGTCGAACCGCTGGCCGGTGTAGTACTGGACGCCGGGCAGCAGCACGAGGGCAATTTCCTCACCCCGCTCCGCCAGGAGCCGCTCGATGGCCTCGGTGGCGATGGTGTGCTGCCCCGGTTCCGGCCGCACGATGATCATTCCCTCGACCGGATCGACGCCGCGGGCCTCGAGGTGGCTCGCCACCGCGTAGGTGTCCGACGGAAACGCCGATTCCTCGATCACCACCTTGGTTCGGCGACCGGTCGGCCGATAGAACGTCACCATCATCAAATGGAGATTGACGGTGAGCGCGTTCATCATCACGACTTCGCCGGGCCGCGCGCCGACCAGGCGGGCGCCGCTGTCGCGGAAGTTCTCGTGATAGCTGTACCACGGGGTCCGGGCCTCGTGGTGGCCCTCCACCCCGTGACGTCCCCAGTCGTCGAGTTCCTGGCGGAAGAGGTCGCGAACCTGGCGCGGCATCAGGCCGAGGGAGTTGCCGCAGAGGTAGACGACGGGCTGCCCGGCGGCGTCGGTCGGGAACTCGAACTCGGCGCGGAGCGGAGCGAGCGGGTCGTGCCCGTCCCGGGTGGCGGCCCACGCTTCGGTGGCTTGGTAGTGCTCGGTCATAGGTACGCCGACAGGGGACGGTCGAGAAACTCGAGAGCCGTCCGGAAAAGGAGCCAGTCCCGCTCGTCGGGCGACAGATCGGTCATGCTCTCGATCATCGTGCCCGGTCGATCTTCGCCGAGGGGAAACGGATAGTCGGACCCGAGGGCAATCCGGTTGGCGCCGAACAGCGCGATCAGGCGTCGCAACAGGTCGGGATCGTGGGTCAGCGAATCGACCCAGAACCGTCCGAGGTACTTCGAGGGCGGATGGGGATTGGCCACCGCCACCAGATCGGGGCGGGCCGCGAACCCGTGCTCCAGCCGGCCGAGGATCCCGGCAAAGCTGCCGCCCCCGTGGGCAAAACAGATCCGGAGCCGCGGCAGTCGTTCGAGCACGCCCCCGAACAGCAGCGACGCGATCGCGATGGCCGACTCGGTGGGCATCCCGATCAGCCAGGGCAGCCAGTACTTCCGCATTCGCTCCGGGGCGAGCATTTCCCACGGATGGACGAAGATGGCGGCCCCGAGTTCCTCGGCGCGGGCCAGGACCGGGAACAGCTCAGGGGCGTCCAGGTTCCAGTCGTTGACGTGGGTCCCGATCTGGATGCCCGGCAGGCCCAGATCGAGGACGCAGCGCTCCAGTTCGGCCACCGCCAGATTCGGGGCCTGGAGCGGCACCGTGCCCAGTCCGATGAACCGCTTCGGATTGGTGGCCACCACCCAGGCGATGTGATCGTTGAGGAGCTTCGACAGGTCGTGGGCGTGGTGAGGCTGGGCCCAGTAGCTGAACATCACGGGCACCGTCGAGAGCACCTGGACGTGGACTCCGTCGCGGTCGCAGTCCTCGAGGCGGCGCTTCGGCTCCCAGCAGTTGTCCTCCACCTCGCGGAACACCTTGCCGTCGACGATCAGCTGGGCCCGGCACGGCGCGACGTGCTGCATCTCCACGAACCCGCCGTAGCCATAGCGTTCCCGAAGGTTCGGCCAGGACTCCGGCAGGATGTGGGTGTGGAGGTCGATCTTGGGCAAGCGGACCGGAGGGCCGGAGACGGCCCTACTTCTTGGGCGCCGGGACGGCCATGACGGTGCCGCACTT
>JAEUJH010000605.1 GCA_016794825.1 Gemmatimonadota bacterium | reverse complement strand
TGGCCCGGGCGCGGTCGGCGCGCAGGTCAGCGACATCAGCTACCGGCTCTCGTTCACCCGGACCACGGCCGCGATTCGGACCCTCGACGTGTCGATGTCGTTCACGGCGGCCGGCCCGGGTCCGGTCGAGCTTTCCCTGCCCGCCTGGACGCCGGGCGCGTACGAGATCAGCAATTTCGCCCGTCAGGTCGGCGGGTTCGGCGCCAATCAGGGTCAGACCAAGCTCACCTGGGACAAGACCGACTACGACACTTGGCGGATCCGGGTCCCGGCCGCCGGACCGGTGTCGGTGTCGTTCTCCTTCACGGCCGACACGCTCGACAACGCGATGGCGTGGTCGCGCCCGGACTTCCTCCTCGTCAACGGGACCAACGTCTTTCTGTACCCCGAGGGCGGCGGACTCGACTTCCCCGCCACCGTCACCGTCGCCACCGAACCCGGGTGGAAGGTGGCCACCGGCATGAACCCGGCGGGTCCGGGCCGCTACGACGCCCGCACCTACCACGATCTGGTCGACATGCCGTTCTTCATCGGCAACATCGACGTCGACAGCGCCCGGATCGATGGTCTGGTGCATCGGGTGGCCTCCTATCCGGCCGGCGCGTTCACGGGCGCGCCCCGTCGGATGCTCTGGAGTCAGCTCCAGACGATGGTGCCGGCCATGGCGCGGGTGTTCCAGGAAACCCCGTGGCCCCACTACACCACGATGCTGGTGTTCGACTCGGCCTACGGCGGAGGGAGCGCCCTCGAGCACCAGAATTCGCACGTCGGGATCTACAACCCGGGCTTCATCGGAACCCCGATCCTCGCCTCGATCACGGCGCACGAGATCTTCCACGCCTGGAACGTCAAGCGGCTCCGGCCCGCCGAGATGGTGCCGTACCGCTACGATCGGCCCCAGCCGACCACGCTGCTCTGGGTCAGCGAAGGCATCACCGACTATTACGCCGACCTGGCGCTGGTCCGCGGCGCGGTGATCGACTCGAGCCTCTTCCTCGACGTCACCGGCGGCAAGATCGAGGAAGTGAATCAGGTCCCGCCGATCGCGCTCGAGGATGCGTCGCTCTCCACCTGGATCCAGCCGACCGACGGCACCGGCACGATCTACTATCCCAAGGGTTCCCTCGCGGGCCTGCTGCTCGACATCATGATCCGCGACGCGAGCGACAACGCCGGTTCCCTGGACGACGTGCTTCGAGCCCTCTATCGCAGCCACGGGCTCAGCGGCAAGGGTTTCACCCCCGAGGATTGGTGGCGCCAGGTCGCCGCCACCGCCGGGAAGGACGTCTTCGGTGAGTTTGCCCGGCGCTACATCGACGGCCGCGATCCGTTCCCCTGGGCCACCGTCGGCCCCCTGGCCGGCCTCCGCTACGTGGTCGACAGCATCCGGGAGCCGCGGCTTGGCGTCGGCACCGCCACCGTCGAGGATCGCGAAATCGTCACCACGGTCACCCCGGGTTCGGCGGCCGCGGACGCCGGCCTCCAGCCGGGCGATCAACTGCTCGCCGTCGGCGACATCCGGATCGACCCCAGTTTCGGGGCCGCGTTCCGGGCCCGCTACCGGACCCGGATTGGCGAACGGATTCCGGTGTCGATCCGCCGCGGGGGCACCGAACAGACCCTGACGCTCACCATCCGCGCCGAAGTCGTCACGCAGGGCCGGCTCGAGTACGACCGGCGCGCTTCGTTCAAGGCCGCCCGGATTCGGCACGGCCTGCTCACCGGTACCACGGATCGTCGATGAACCTCTTCGAACAAATGGGCTGGCTCGGTCACGAGCAGCTGGTGCTCTGCTCCGACCCGAGCGCTGGCTACCGCGGCATCATCGCCATTCACTCGACCGCGCTCGGTCCGGCCGTCGGCGGAACCCGCTGGTGGGTCTACCCGAGCGAGGAAGCCGCGCTGGTCGACGCCATCCGGCTCTCGCGCGGGATGTCGTACAAGAACGCGCTGGCCCGGCTACCCCTGGGCGGCGGCAAGTCGGTGATCCTGGGATCGACCGGGCCGGTGGATCGCCGCGCGGTCCTGCGCGCCCACGGGCGCTTCATCGAGCGCCTCGGCGGCCTCTACATCACCGGCGAAGACGTCGGGACGACGCCGGACGACATGGAGGTCATGGCGGAAACCACCCGGTTCGCGGCCGGTCGCTCCGGCGGGTCGGGCGATCCGTCGCCTCACACCGGTCGGGGCGTGTTCCGAGCCATGCAGGCGGCCGCGGCGTTCCGCTGGGGCTCCGATGATCTTCGGGGCAAGTCGGTCGCCATCCAGGGGTGCGGCAACGTCGGCTATCACCTTGCCCGCCAGCTCGCCGCCGTCGGCGCCCGGTTGCTGGTGAGCGACATCGATCCGGCCAAGGTCAACCGGATCGTCGCCGAGTTCGGTGCCACCGAGGTGGCCGCGGACCAGATCCACACCATCGCGGCCGACGTCTTCGCGCCCTGCGCCCTGGGTGGAATCCTCCACGACGCCAGCATCGGCGGGCTCCGGGCCGC
The DNA here is from genome assembly GCA_016794825.1 of Gemmatimonadota bacterium. Classification (GTDB taxonomy): domain Bacteria; phylum Gemmatimonadota; class Gemmatimonadetes; order Gemmatimonadales; family GWC2-71-9; genus SHZU01. The sequence continues at coordinate 1,361 of JAEUJH010000605.1, read as the reverse complement.
GATCATCTGCGGCGGCGCCAACAACCAGTTGCTCGAACCGCGTCACGGGCAGGTCCTGGCCGACAAGGGGATCCTCTACGTTCCGGACTACGTCGCCAATGCCGGCGGGGTCACCTACGGTGGGTCGGTCGAGGTCCTGAAGGTCACCCCGGCCCAGGCAGCCGCCCGAGTCGACCAGATCTTCGAGACGACCCTGATGGTGCTGGAGCGGGCCCGGGCCGAGCGGGTGCCGCCGTCGGAGGCCGCCGATCGACTGGCGGAGGAGCGGATCCGCAGCGGCAAGCTGGACTGAGCGCGGATCCGGCGGCAGCGGAAAAGGAAACGGGGTGGGCGCTGAGCGCCCACCCCGTTGTTTTGCTACTCGGCCTGGTTCGGCCGATCAGTTGCCGCGATTGCCTTCCGTCGGGGCCAGGGCCAGCAGGTGGCGCTGACTCGGCGCCCGGCGGAGGTAGTCGAGCGCGGTGTTGAGCTGCCGGTCGTACCGCACCGACCGGCGGAAGGCGGTCGAGTCGCCGAAGGCCAGCCGGGACACCCAGGTCTCGAGCGACCGGTCGACCAGGCTGCTGCCCGCGTCGAACTGCGCCCGCGTCACGTTGACCTTGGCGCCCTGGAGCTTCGACCAGAACGACTCCCGCCACGCGGGCTGCACCGAGAAGTCGGGCTTGACGCCGCTCTTGTACTGGAGCGCGGTGTTGTAGAGCGCCACGTACCACTGCGACTGCTGCGGGCCGTACGCCCGCGCCAGATCGCGCTCCGGGGTCGACAGCGTGTCGGGCTGGATGACCACGTCGGGCGTCACGCCCCCGCCGCCCAGGATGGTCCGGCCGGCGTCGGACTTGAAGACCGGCCGCTTCCGCTTCGAGGAGTCGGCGGCCTGGTCGTCATCGGCGTATTCGACGAACCGCTCGTCGCCGAGGCGGTCGTGGTCGGCCTGGATCGAGCGGCCGCTCGGCGTGTACCACTTGCCGGTGGTGATCTTGATGGCCCAGCCACCGTCGAGCGGGAAGAGCGTCTGCACCAGGCCCTTGCCGAACGACGTGGTGCCGACGACGAGCGCCCGATCGTGATCCTGGAGGCTCCCGGCCACGATTTCGGAGGCCGAGGCGCTGTAGCCGTCGACCAGCACGACCACCGGCGTCGAGTCGACGACCGAGGGGCGGGTGGCGCGGTAGATCTCGGGCGCGCGACCCCGATGGCGGACCGCGGCCAGTTCGGCGCCCGGCTTGAAGAACAGGTTGCCGATTTCGAGGGCCTGCTCGAGACTCCCGCCGCCGTTGCCGCGGACGTCGAGCACGTAGGCCTTGGCGCCCTGCGCCTTGAGCGTCATCAGCGACCGCTCGACGTCCTGCGCGGCCGACTCG
>JAEUJH010000588.1 GCA_016794825.1 Gemmatimonadota bacterium | reverse complement strand
TTTCGTCAGGCTACAGGTAGCGCGCCACCGCCATCGTCACCACGGCCACGCCGATCAACCAGGCCACCACCCGTCCGGCTCGACCGGCCCGACCCCGGAGCGCCTGCGCCTCCGCCAGCATGGCGGGCCGGGCCTCTGGAGCAGCCTGGCCGGCCGATTGACTCAAGGCGGCGGCCCGGAGCATGGCGGGCCGGAGCATCCCGAGGCCGACCCCCAGCGCCACCACCGACGCGAGCATCCCGACGCTGTACGCGATTCCCGCCCGGGACCCCATGTACCCGGGCGCGAAGCCGGCCGACACCCGCCACAGGAGGTACACGCCGGAGATGATGGTGAGGATGGCGGTGGTGGGCAGCACGTCGAGGAACCGCCGCCGCATCAGACCGCCGGCGACCTTGGCCCCCTCGGGCCCCGCCTCCGCCATCGAAGGACCGAGGAAGGCGGCGTTGAAGACCACCACGCCGCCCCAGAACACACCGAGCGCGACATGAAGCACCCGGGCCACCAGCAACGGAGCATCCATGGGGTCCTCCGAACCAAGGGTTGAATCAGGGACTGCGGGGAACGACCGGGACCGAACCTCAGGCCGAAAGAGTGCCGCGACCGACGAGATTGGCCAGCTGCCGAATCACCCGGCGCTGGCCGGCCTTGTCGCCGGTGGCGATGAAGATGGTGTCGTCGCCCGAGATGTTGCCGAGGATGTCGGGCCAGGCCAGCCGATCGAGTGCGGCGCCGACTCGGTTGGCCTCGCCTGGAGGGGTGTGGACCACGATCAGGACGTCGCCGGCAGGGGTGTAGGCCAGGACGCCCTCGACGATCCGCTGTTCGTCCTGATCGGGCCGGGGCGCCCGGGTGGCGGTCGGGCGGTGATAGACGCCGTCCACCTTGACCAGCTTGAGCGCGGCGATGTCGCGGCTGACCGACGACTGGGTCAGATCCCACCCTTCGCGGGCCAGCGCGTCGGCCAGTTCTTCCTGGGTCCGAATGGCGTGGGTCTCGATCAGCTCGAGGATCTTGAGATGGCGCTGCCGCCGGTCGCCGCGGATCATCGGCCCCTCCCCACCAGCGCCTTCACGGCCGCCAGGAACCGGGCCCTCGCCGCTTCGTTCCGGGCGGTGAGCCCGCCGAATCGCCTTCGCGGCGCCGCCAGATCGAGGCGTCCGAGCCCGCCGGTCGACCGCCGGCGCGCCACGATCTCGGCGGGCGTGGGCGCCGCGACCGCCTGGCCCCGGTCGAGCGCGGCGGCCACCTCGCGATAGGCCCGCCGGAACGGCACCCCGGCCTCGGCCCGGCGGAGCGCCTCGTCGGTGGCCAGGACGCCGCCGGCGAGGAGTTGGAGCCCCCGCTCCGGGACCGGCTCGAGCGCGGGGACCACCGCTCCCATCATCTCGAGCATCTCCTCGGTCCGGGCCACCCCGCGGAACAGCGGCTCCTTGAGGAGCTGGAAGTCGCGATGGTATCCGCTCGTCAGCTTGCCGCGGAGGGCCAGCACCGCGGCCAGGTCGCCCTCGAGGGCGGCGGCCCGCCCGCGGGTCAGCTCGAACACGTCCGGGTTCTTCTTGTGCGGCATGATGCTCGACCCGGTGGCAAACCGGGCCGGGAGCCGGAGGAGGCCGAACTCGGGCCCCGACCAGAGGATGACGTCGGTCGACAGCTTGGCCAGGTCGTGGCCGAGCTGGGCGCACCAGAAGAGGACGGCGGCCTCGAGCTTGCCGCGCCCGTTCTGGACCTGGCCGACGTTGTGCTCCAGCCCGCCGAAGCCGAGCGCCGCGGCGGCCGCCTCCCGCCGGAGTGGGAGCGGCACCCCGTACCCGGCCCCGCTGCCTAACGGCGACCGGTCGACCTGCCGCCAGACCGCGTCGAGCGACTCGACGGTGTCGAGGAGTCCTTCCGCCAGGGCGGCGGCCCAGAGCCCGGCGCTCGAGGGCATGGCCGGGCGGAGATGGGTGTAGCCGGGCCAGAGGGTTTCGCGCTGGCGGGCCGCCCAGTGAAGGAGTTCGCCCGCGACCGTCAGAGCCAGGCCCTCGAGCCGGAGGAGCCGGTCCTTGAGGAAGAGACGGAGATCGCACGCCACCTGATCGTTGCGCGACCGGCCGGTGTGGACTCGCTCGCCGGCGCGACCGATCCGCCGGGTCAACCAGGTTTCCACCGCCGAGTGGGCGTCCTCGTGCTCCGGCCCGATCACCAGCTTGCCGGCCTGCACCGCCCGGAACGCCGCCCGCAGGCCGCGCCGGAGCCGGTCGCGGTCCGCCCGGGTCAGGAGCCCGGAGGCGTGGAGGCCCTCGACGTGGCCCAGACTGCCGATCACGTCCCACTCGAGCAGATACCCGTCCCAGTGGCGATCCTCGCCCACGGTGTACCGCAGCATCAGCTCGTCCGGCGCGACCGCCTGCGACCAGAGCGTCTTCATCGAAGGTATTCCTCGGCCAGGGCGCGGTAGAACGGGCGAGCCGCCCGCACCTCGGGCAGATCGACCGCCTCGTCGGCGGTGTGCGATCGCCGGCTGGTGCCGGGCCCGCATTTGATCGCGTCGGTGTGACGGACGAACACCCAGTCGGAGCAGGTCGGGCTGCCGAACGTCGTCACGGCGGGATTGACCCGCCGGGCCGCCGCCAGGAGTCGCGAGTCGGGAGGCGTCTCGCAGGGGACCAGGCGTTCCGACGTGACGACCACCTGGCAGTCGAGCGCGGCCGTGAGCGCCGGCCCGATCTCCGAGTGCTCCCACGCCGGCGTGCTCCGGATGTCGAGCACGGCCTTGGCCATGGGCGGCGTCACGTTCCGGCTCACCCCCGCCTCGATCATCGTGGCGGTGACGGTGGTGAGGCCGAGAATCGGATGATCGCGCTCGGCCAGGAGGGTGGGCAGCTTGACCAGATCGCGGGCCAGCTCGGTAATGGCGTTGGTGAAGCCGCCCTGGCTGGCGTACCCGGCGTGGCGCTGGTCGCCCCGGGCCACCAGGTCGACCATCATGAGCCCCCGCTGCGCGATGGCGATCTCGAGATTGGTCGGCTCGCCGACCACCGTGGCCGAGATCGGCGGCACGGTGGCGACGGCCCGCCCCATCGAGGTGTTCTTGGTTTCCTCGCCGAGCCCGAGAATCACCACCAGCGTGCCGCCAGCGTCGCCCCGCCGTTCGGCAAAGTCGCGGGCGGCCAGGAGCATCGTGGCCACCGAGGCTTTGGCGTCGCCGGAACCGCGCCCGTAGAGGAGGTCGCCCTCGATCGTGGGGGTGAACGGATCGCGGGTCCAGCCCTGCCCGGGCGGCACCACGTCGAGGTGGGAGATGAACGCGAGCGTCCGACCCGGCCGCCCGGTTTCCACCACCACCTTGACGCCGGTGTCGTCCCGGACGACGTCGAGTCCCCACCGCCGGACGGTGGCTTCCACCAGCCGGGCAATCGCGTCCTCGTCGCCGCTGACCGAGGGACAGCCGACCAGCTCCTTCAGGAGCTCGACTTCATTCGGCAAGCTCGGCCCCGACGTAGGTGTCCTTTTCCTTCTTCCCGACGATCATCGTGCCCGCGCCGGCGCCGGTGAACACTTCCTGGAGGAGCGAGTCGGCCGCCCGCCCGTCGATGATGTGGGTCCGCTCGACCCCGCTGATGGCGGCCCGGATGCAGGCCTCGACCTTGGGCCGCATGCCCCCGGCCAGCGCGCCGGACTCCATCAACTGGGTCAGGTCGTCCGGATCGGCGAACGTCACCAGCGACGACGGATCGTTCCGGTCGCGGAGCACGCCCGGGACGCCGGTCAGGAACATCAGCTTCTGCGCCTTGAGGGCAATGGCGATCCGCTCGGCCACCGTGTCGGCGTTGACGTTGTAGACGTGACCTTCGCGGTCGCCGGCCAGCGAGCAGACGACCGGGACGAAGCGCTGATCGAGCAGGGTCGTCAGGACCCGGCCGTCGACCCCGACGATGTCGCCGACGTGGCCGTAGTCGACGGTCCGGAGCCGGCCGGCGTCGTCCTTGACCTCGACCGGCGGGCGCTTGACCGCGGTGAGCAG
>JAEUJH010000554.1 GCA_016794825.1 Gemmatimonadota bacterium | reverse complement strand
CGCTGCCCGGGCGCGAGGTCGGTGACCGGGACGTGGACCAGCGTCATGGCGCGGCGCCGCCGATTTCGGTCAGGATCTTCCGGGCGTTGCCGCGCCATCCGTCTTCCACCTGATACAGCGAGACGAACGCGGCGAGATGGCGGCGGGCGGCGTCGATGTCGCCGAGCGCGTACTCCGACGCGCCGGCGTGGTAGAGGGCCATGTGATGGTTGGGCCAGAAGTCGACCACCAGGGCCATGATCGGACCGGCGGAGCGATCGTCGCCGGCGTCGGCCACCGGGTGCGCCACGTCGAACACGATGCCGGCGGCGCGCCACTGATCGTCCCGCGAGAGTTCGGCGAGGACCCCGCGGGCGCGTTCGATTTTTCCACCCAGCGCCAGGCACGCGGCGTGGTAGCCGGCGCCCTGGAACCCCGGGGGCGGAGCCTGTCGCTGGGCCAAGGCGGTTTCGACCTCGACCGTGTTGCAGAACGGCTTGATGGCGGCGAACCAGGCGACGGCGTCGTCGATCGGTGCCTCGGCCGGAAGGGGCGCGACGGGGTAGTGAACCGTCGAGGGGTCGAACTCGGCGGCGGGTCGACTCATGGCGACCGCCGCGGCGCAGAGCGCCATGTAGGCGAGGCCGACGGCGTAGCTGCTGTTCCGCACGGGTGGCACTCCTGGACCAGTGGGGTACGAAATCGGCAAGAGCCGTACCCGGAGATGAACCAGGGATGGGAAAGCGCACGCCTCTCGCCATGCCTGGCGAGGGGCGGCCAGTGCCAATTATTGCAGTGGCAGGGTCAGTCGGCCCGGATCGGGCGGCGACGCGCCAGGATCAGTCGGCTGGCCACGACGACGGCGAGCAGGCTGAAGGTGGCCAGATGGGCCGTCCGGGGGCCGACGAAGAGGTGGGCGGCGATGAACGCGGTCGAAACGAGGAGCGTGAGGACCATGACCGGGGTGCCGAACCGGGCAAATTGCGCGAACGTGATGTGTTCCTTGACCCGGTCGGCCAACCCGATGACGGTGACGTTGGCGGAGGCGCCGATGGCGGTGCCATTGCCGCCGAGGCAGGCGCCTAACGACAGGGCCCACCAGAGGATCTCGGTGTCGCCGGTCAGCCGACCGACCAGGTTGGCGACGATCGGGATGGTGACGGCGACGTAGGGGATGTTGTCGATCAGGGCCGAGAGCACGCCGCTGACCCAGAGGATCAGCAGGGCCGCGAACAGCAGGGTGCCGGTTTCGCCGAGGCCCAGGTTGGCGGCGCCCCAGTCGATGAAACCCGCCAGCCCGCGCGACAGGGTGTCGATCAAGCCGGTTTCGACGGCCGCGCCGACGGCGATGAACAGCAGCGCGAAGAACGACAGGGTCGGCCACTCGATTTCCCGTTCGATGACGTGGAGGATCCCGTGGATCCGCTCCTCGGTCGAGGCGTCGCGGGTCCGGAGGTGGATCACGTCCTGGGCGATCAGGAGGGCCGCGGCGCCGATCGCGGCGGGAAGGGCCGCCGGCATGCCGGTGATGGTGTGGGTGAAGAACCCGACGAAGATGGCGATCGAGATGGCGA
>JAEUJH010000497.1 GCA_016794825.1 Gemmatimonadota bacterium | reverse complement strand
GCGCCGGGCTGGTCGGTGGAGCGGCTCATCGGCGTGGTCGACGATCCCGATGCCCCGACCGACCTGGCCGCGGGGCACGATCAGTACCTGTACGGAAAGCCCAAGCGTGGCCGGTCGCGCGTTCGCTGATACCAGCGGGCTGCTGGCGCTTGCCCATCGGCGCGACCAGTACCACGGCCGGGCCGCCGTGTTTGCCCGGAATTTCCTCCGATCGGGCGGGCGGTTCGTTTCGACCCCGCTCGTGGCCGCCGAGGTACATGGCCTGCTCCTCTACCGTCTTGGCGCCGATCCGGCCCGGGCCGCCCTCGAGGCCCTGCTGGCCGACTCCGCTTTCGATTGGGTTCCCGTGGACACCGTGCTGATCGGGACCGCCGTCGGCGGCTGGCTCCAGAAGTACCGCGACCAGGCGCTCACGCTGTGCGACGCCGTCAGCTTCGAGGTCATGCGGCGGGCCCGGCTGGAAAATGCCTTCGCGTTCGACCGCCACTTCGAGGTAGCCGGGTTTCGATTGATCGCCTGAGGCCCGACTCCCCTCGGTCCGCGCCGCCGAGGGGAAAGCGGGAGTCGAGGTTGTCGGGTTCCGTTGGCGGGCCCGCCTTTGTGGTTGGCGAGGGTCGGCGTAAGATTGAATCCATACCTCCTGATTGGAGCGGCCGCATGCGGGTCTCCCGTTGGGCGCTCGTTCTCCTTGCTCTGGCCGCCCCGGTCGCGGCCCAGAAGCAGCCGTCACGCAAGCAAGCCGTTTCCGACAGCAACGATGCCCGGGAGTACTATCGGGTCGGACTGTTCGACCTGAGCAAGGACCCGCCCAAGGCCGCTGCCTCGCTCTACTGGGCCACTCGGCTCCAGCCGACCTGGGCCCAGGCCCTGTACCTCCGGCGGATCGCCGAGTTGCGGGCCGACGACTACGTGCTGGTTCGCTACTTCCAGGGCGACAAGAAAGTCCGGAAGGCCATGGCCGCGGCGGACTCGCTGCTCTACCGGGCCCGGATGATCGAGCCCTTCCTGCTTCAGGAGCACGACAAGGACCTCCTCGTGGCCTACATCGAGGCGGCGCTGATGCGGGAGATCCGGGTGTCCAATCCGAGCGCCAGCGTCGGCGAGGTGAGGTATGCCGTCAGTTCCTACATCCAGGATCTGACCTCGTCCAGTCGCGATCCCGGATTGGCCGGGTGGCTCGCGTTTTCCGACCGGCGCTATCCTGAGGCGCTGAACCACTATGCCCGAGCCATCGGCAAGCAGCACAAGAACCCGGACTATCACGACGATCGAGCCACGATCTTCTTCGTGCTCAAGCAGTACGACAGCGCGGCGGCGGAACTGCGCCATGCCGTCGACGAGATGAAGAAGGAGGAAAAGAAGGAAACGGCGGTGATCTACCGCCCCAAGGCGTTGCTCCAGTACCGCCTGGCGCACGTCTTCCTGATGACCAACCGGATCGACAGCGCCAAGGCGGCGCTCGGCCGAGCCCTCGAGGAGGACCTGGCGTTCTATCCCGCCCACCTGACCCTGGCGGCCATGGCGGTGGCGACCGGTGATTCCGCGGCGGCCAAGGGGGAAATGGACCTGGCGGTCCAATTGGAGCCGGGCGACGCCTATCCGTTCATGCGCCACGCCGATCTGGCCGCGGCCCTGCGGGACTACGAGGCGGCGGCCGTGTCGTACGGCAAGGTGATCGCCCTCGAACCATACTACGCCGACCCCCATCGGCTCCTCGGCGAGGTCGAGGAAGCCCGGAACCGGCCGGCCGAGGCGATCGAGCACTATCGCCGGTACCTGTCCATGGCGGTCCGCGGCGACCGGGACCTCGCGGCGATCCGGGAGCGGATCCGGGCGTTAGGCGGACAATGAGAGCGTTCGGAGCGGCACTGGCCGGCCTGCTGGCCGGCTCGGTCGCGGCCGCCCAGCCGGCGCCGGTGTTCCGGAAACCGACCCTGGCCGAGGACCTCCAGATGTTCAGCCAGGTGCTCAACCAGCTCCGGCTGAATCACCTCGATTCCCTCGACAGCCATGCCCTGATCCTGGCCGCCGTCGAGGGGATGATCGCGGCGGCGGATCCGCACTCGTACCTGCTGCCGGTGGCCCGGCTGACGGCGGAACGGGCCCAAGCCTGGGAGGCCGGCAAGCTGGTGCCCGTGCCGATCGGCTTCCAGATCGTCCGGGGGGCACCGGTGGTCACCAGCGTCACCCCCGGTTCGGCGGCCGCCCGGCAGGACGTGCTCGTCGGCGACGAACTGCTGGCGGCGGACGGCCAGCCGGTCGTCGGCACCAGTGGGGAAGAGGTCGCCATCGCGTTGGCCGGCGAAAAGAACTCGACCGTGCGCCTCACGCTGGCCCGGCAACGAAGCGACGGCTCCCGAATCGAAGTCGATCGGTCGGTCAAGCGGCAGCTGGTCGACGAAGCCACCGCCGTGCCGGCGGTCGAGATGGTCGGGCCGGAAACCGGCTACCTCCGGATCACCACGTTCACCAACCCCAAGGTCGGCGACGACCTCCACGACGCCATCGGGAGGCTCAAGGGGCGGGGCATGCGGCGTCTGATCCTCGACCTCCGGGACAACGGGGGCGGCCTCGTCGACGAGGCCGCCCGGGTCGCGGGCGAGTTCCTGCCGACTGGCGCCGTGGTGTACATCGCGGAACGGAAGAAGGCGGAAAAGCCGGATACCGTCACGGTCAAGCGTTCGTTCTGGAAACAGGAAGACCGCTATCCGGTGATCGTCCTCGTCAACGACGGCACCGCGAGTGCGTCCGAGCTGGTGGCGGGCGCGCTCCAGGACCACGACCGGGCCCTCATCATGGGCCGGCCCACGTTCGGGAAGTCGCTCCTGATGCGAGGGTTCCCGCTGATCGACGGCTCGGTCATCATGATGGCCTTCGGGCGGGTCCGGACGCCCTGTGGTCGGGTGGTCCAGCGGGGATACCGCGGCGTGACCCGCCGCGACTACTACCGGGTGGCGGGAGCGGTGCTCGACACCGCCGGCCGGCCCTCGTGCCGGACCGCCGCCGGCCGGACGGTGTACGGCGGGGGCGGGGTGTTTCCCGACCTGCTGGTGCCCCTCCGACCCGCGCCGCCGGTCTGGGTCGCGAGGCTCGACGAAGACGACCTGCCGCTCGCGTGGGTGGGCGGGTATCTGACCGGCGCCGCGCTCCCGCCCCTCGACTCCCTGATCGCCGCCCGGAAGGCTCCCGCGGCCGCGGTGGCGAGTTTCCGCCAGTTCGCCGCCGGCCGAGGGGCCGCCATTCCCGACGGCGCCGAGGCGGACGCCCGCCTCGAGCGCCTCCTGCTGAGCCGACTGGTCTTCGCCAAATGGGGCGAGGCGGGCTACTATCGCCTGGCGGCAGCGGTCGATCCGATGGTGGCCGAAGCCGTCGCGGCCTTCGGCACCCACCGGCTCCCCTGACGAGTTCCCGTCGCCGGGTCAGCCCCACCGACGGCGCTACACCGCGAACCCCCTCGCCTTGAACACCGCCACCACGCTCGGCCGAGCCATGCGCTCGGGCGGTTCGTTCCATCGGTTGTACGACGGCGGCCGGGTGGCGCCGGCGTCGAGGAGCAGATGGATGATCGCCGGGTAGTCCTCGTCGTTGGCCCGATGCGAAAAGCTCGACCCGTGGGCGCACCATGCGATCGGCGAGCTGCCGTACCGGGAATCCCGCTGGTCGACCGGCGCGCCGGCCTCGAGGAGGAGGCGCACCATGTCGAGCTGGCCGTGCCACGCCGCCCAGTGGAGCGGCGTCCCGCCCCACTCGCCCTCCTCGGTCAGCGGCCAGCCTAACGAAGTCATCAGCCGAACCGTGTCGAGGTCGCCGCGGCCCACGGCCAGGCCGAGCGCGTCGCGTTCGCTCGGGCCCAGGGAGGCGAGGATCCCCGGGTGGGCGCCGACCAGCGCTCGGGCGTCCGCCGCGCGGCCGGCCACGCAGGCGGCCAGCAGTTGATCCACCGGCGTCAGCGTCGGATCGGCGCCGGCGGCGGCCAGGCAGGCCGCGGCCCGTTCGTGACCGCCTCGCACGGCCAGCCGGTAGGCGGTCAGCCCGTCGTCGCGGCGGGCGTTCACCGGAGCGCCGCGGTCCACCAGCGCCTGGATGGTCTCTTCGTCGTGGCCGACGGCCGCGGCCCGATGGAGCGGCGTCTCGCCGGCCTGCGGCTGATCGGCGCGCCCCGAATAGCTTGGCACGCTCGGGTCGGCGCCGCGCTCGAGCAGCCACAGCAACCCTCGCCGGGCCTTCGGGGTGATGGGGTTGTCCGGCGTGTGGGCCGCCAGAAAATGGAGCGGCGTGTTGCCGTGGTGGGCTGGCCCCCGATCGAGGTCGGCGCCGAACTCGACCAGCAGCG
>JAEUJH010000496.1 GCA_016794825.1 Gemmatimonadota bacterium | reverse complement strand
GTAGTGACGGATCTGATGGTGCTCGCCAAGTCGTCCTCCGGCGGCGTGGAGGTGCGGCGGGTTCGGCTGGACCGCCGCGGGTGGCGGCCCGGCCGGGCCCTCCAGGTCGATGATTGGCGGTCGCCCGTCGTGGATCCGGTGCTCGCGGGATTCTCGGGTGGCGCCGGAGTCGTCGCGGTCGATGGCCGGTGGGTGTTCACCAAGTCCGTCAACGACAGCCTGACCGATGAAATCTTCGTGTCGGACGGCCGCACGGCCCGTCTCGTGGCGTCGGCGCCGCGCGACGACGTGCACCCATCTCTGTCGCCCGATGGACGGTGGGTCGCGTTCCTGACGGCGCGGTGGTCGGCGGTTGGAGGAGATGATTACGACATCGCCATCGCACCGCTCCTCCGGCCCGATTCGGTGCGGCGGGTGACCGGCACCGATGACTTCGACCTGATTCCGACCTGGGCCCCGCACGGTCGGCTGATCGCGTTCGGTCGACGCAGCCGGCGATTGGAGCCCTCCCAGGCCTGCTGGTTGACGCCGTTCCGCCTGAGTTCCGAGGCGCATTGCGTGCCCGCGCCGGTCGGAGAGGTGGTCGAGGTCGCGGGATGGCTGGAAGACGGACGGGTGCTGGTCGTCGCCCGCCAGGGCGACACCGGGTTTCTGCTCCGTTGGAATCTGGTCGACGACAACTTCCAGACGTTGTATCAGGGCGCGATCGCGTCGGCGCGGTCGAGTCCGGACGGCCGCTGGATCCTCTGCCAATGCGCGCGGGACGCGACCGAACCGACCCAGCACCTCCTGTTCCCCTCGGACGACCCCGGCGCGGCGCGGCCGGCGGTGGAGGGGGCCGAGTGGCTGGCGCATGCCTGGCGGTCGTCGCCACCGGCGGTCGATCCGCTCCAGGCCCGGATCCAGGTCCGGGAACTGGCGATTCCGGTCGGCGCGGCGCACCTGGTCGGGGTGGCCGTGCTCGACCGCGACGGCGACCGGCGGCTGTTTCCGGCCGGCGCGGTCGAATGGCGGTCGTCGGACTCCACCACGCTCCAGGTCGACCACGGAGGAACCCTCGCCGGCCGCCGGATCGGAGCGGCGTGGCTGTATGCCAGGTTCGGTGAGGCGTGGGACTCGATCGAGGTCCGGATCACCGCCGACACGTCGACCGCCGTGCTCGACGAGGACTGGCGGACCCTCGACTCCACTCGCTGGAGGCCCTTCGGCGACCCGCGGCCTCGCCTGGTCGTGGGCAGCGACGGCATTCAGGGCCTCAACAACGGCGGGGACGGGAAGTACATCAGCGGCGTCTTCGGGGGCGATACCCTGTCGGGTTCACTGGGGATCGGCGTCGAGGCGATGGTCTCCGCCAGGGTCACCCGCCCGCAGTGGCAGGCGCAGTCGATCGCCATCATGTCGACCCGCAACCGCGACGTCGCTGGCTGGGATCGGGTCAGCGGGTCGCCGGGGCGGACTCAGGTCGGCTCGGAGTTCTGCGCGGCCGGCTATCCCGCGGGCGAGGGCCTGGCCGCCATCCGCGAGGTCTACCTGCACGGCCCCGGTCCTGGCCGGCGCCTGTCCGTCGGCGACGGATGGTCCCGCGGTGACTGGCATCGGGTGACGGTCCAGTTGTTCCCCGATGGAACCTGTGGGTACGCCATCGACGGCCGGGCCATCTGGCGCACCCCGATCCTGGCGTCCCCGAAGGTCTTCTACCGGATCTGGCTGGCCGGCAACAGTGCCGAGACGGATCAGATCCGCGTGGCGCGGGTGGAGGCGTGGCTCGGGGTCCGACAGCACGTCGACTGGGGCGCCGTCAGCCGAGCGAAATGACCCCTCGGCACCCGCGCCTGACGTCGCCGCCGATTGCTCCGCCCCCCTCGGCCGAGTGGGTGGAGGGACAGGGCGGCGTCCGCCTCTTCGTGTCCGTCACCCTCCCCTCGGCCAGCCCCGTTGCCGTGGTTGTGTTCGTCCTCGGACCGGAGATCACGACCCGACCACCGTACCCGCGCCTTCAGGCGGCCCTCACCGCCGCCGAGTTCGCCACCTTCTCGCTCCATCCCCGCGGCACCGGCTACTCCGACGGCCTCCGCGGCGATCTGGCCGACTACTCGCTTTTCCTGGCCGACCAGCACCTCGGCCTGGCCACGGCGGTCCGCCGCTTCGGCCCGCTGCCGACCTTTCTCTTTGGCCACAGC
>JAEUJH010000481.1 GCA_016794825.1 Gemmatimonadota bacterium | reverse complement strand
GCGCCCGTCCCAGATCGCCAGGCCGTGAGTCGGACTGCCGATCCAGACCCGGCCCGCTCGGTCCACGGCCAGCGAACTCACCAGTGGCGGCAGGGCGTCTTCGGCAATGGACACCAGCGGACCCGCCGTGGCCCGGCCGTCGTCGCCGATCTCGATCCGGCGGACTCCGCCCCGAACCCCGGCCCAAAGGGCTCCCGCGGCGTCGGTGGCCAGGGCCGTCACCGCGCCTAACGATCGATCCGGCGACCCCGGCGCGGCCACCAGTCGGCCTCCGTCGACCCGGAACAGGCCTTCGTCGGTTCCCACCCAGATCCGGCCGCCACGATCCTCGGCGAACGCGGCCACCGGATGGTCGGCCACCACCTCGAACCGTCCCCCAGCCGACCGCAACATCACCGAATCGGTCGAAACCCAGACGGCTCCGGACCGATCGGCAAAGACCGCTTCGATGGGCCAGGATCCGAAACCCGCCTCGGTGCCCACCGCGCGGAAGGCCCCCTTCTCGAGCACCGCCAGACCGCCGGCCGTTCCGATCCAGAGCCGATTCGACCCATCGGTGGCCAGGCGGCTGATGTAGCTCGAGCGGAGCGCCGGCGTATCGTCCGGGGTGAACAGGCGGAAGCGCGAGCCGTCGAACCGGACCAGTCCGCGCCGAGTCCCCAGCCAGAGATAGCCGTCGGGGGTCCGCGCCACCGAGCTGATCAGGGTCTCGGGCAGGCCGGATTCCTGATCGTAGATCCGATGGGCCAGGGTCTGAAATGGATTGGTTTGCGCGGCCGCGTCGGTCGCGATCGGGGCCACGGATCCGATCGTCGCCAGGATCAGGAGGGCAACGAGCCGTCTGAGAATCATCCCCTGGCTCGTCGCGGGGCGGGTCGGCTAATGGCAAGGAACGCCCCCGAATCCCCGATCGGACCACCAGCCCGACCGGCCTCGGCGACCAATCGCCCCGGCCCGGGGCGTCGGTGACTATCGGCGGCGCAACGCATTGATATTCAAGGCCTTAGTGTCACTCGTTGAAACCTGACGACGCCCGCAGCCCAGACCTCGGAACGGCCCCTCGGGACCGTTCGGCCCTGATCGACTCCGGGCCAGTACATCCAGAAGGGGCAACTTCCGGGCCCCCCTCGGGTCGCAGCGATCGCCGCGGCGACCCGCTATAGTTGGGGCCGTTTCCGATCCCGAGAATCGACGCGTGGAGCGCCCCTACCTGCTGGCCGAGTCGACGTGGGAGACCGTCCGCCAGACTCGCTACGAGATCGCGATCCTGCCGTGGGGCGCCACCGAGGCCCACAACCGGCACCTGCCCTATGCCACCGACACCATCCAGTGCGACGCCGTCGCCGCGACCGCGGCCGGCAAGGCGTGGGACCGGGGCGCGAGAGTGCTGGTGCTGCCGACCATTCCGTTCGGGGTCCAGACCGGTCAGCGCGACCTCCCGTTCTGCCTCAACATGAACCCCAGCACCCAGACGACCGTCCTGCGCGATCTTCTGCCCAGCGTGGCCGCCCACGGCGTCCGCAAGCTGGTGATCCTGAACGGTCACGGCGGCAACGATTTCCGCCAGATCATCCGGGAACTCGAGCCGACGGCTGGCCTCTTCCTTTGTCAGCTCAACTGGTACACCGCGGTCGACCCGCGCGCTCACTTCACCGAACCCGGCGACCACGCCGGTGAGTTGGAGACGGCGGTGATGCTCGAGATCGCACCGACCCTCGTGCGCCCCCTCGACACCGCCGGTCCGGGACGGGCCCGGCCCTTTGCCGTCGAGGGACTCCGCGATGGCCTGGCCTGGGCTCCCCGCCGGTGGTCGCAGGTCACCGACGACACCGGCACCGGCAACCCCAAAGCCGCCACCGCCGAAAACGGGGCCCGCTTCTTCGCCGCGGTCACCGACCGCATCGCCAACTTCCTGGTCGACCTCGCCGCGGCCGACCCGAACGACCTGTACCTCCGAGGCAATTGAAACCGATGCAGATCTGGGACTTTTCGGCCAAGTCGATCGACGGCAAGGACGTCTCGCTGGCCACCTACCGGGGCAAGGTGCTGTTGATCGTCAACGTCGCCAGCAAGTGCGGCTTCACGCCCCAGTACAAGGGACTCGAGGCCCTGTACCGCCGCCTCAAGGACCAGGATTTCGCGGTCCTCGGCTTCCCGTGCGACCAGTTCGGTCATCAGGAACCGGGGACCGAGGCGGAGATCATGGAGTTCTGCGGAACCCGCTACGACGTGACCTTCCCGATGTTCGCGAAGATCGAGGTCAACGGCGAGGGCGCCCACCCGCTGTTCCAGTTCCTCAAATCGGCCAAGCGAGGGGTGCTCGGAAGCGAGAGCATCAAGTGGAACTTCACCAAGTTCCTGGTCGACCGGAGCGGCCAGGTGGTCGAACGCTTCGGCTCCCGCGACACTCCCGAAGCGATCGAACCCGATATCCTGCCGCTGCTCGACGCCATTCCCCGGTAGGCCGACCGATCAGTCGCGCCCCACGCCGAGGGCGTCGGCCACCCGGTTGATGTAGTTGAACCACGAGGCGATCAGGGTGATCTGGAGGATGCCCCGATCGTCGAACCCCGCGGCGCGGAGCCGCTCGTGGTTCGACGGCGCGATCCGGGTGGCATCCCGAGTCAGTTGCACGACGTAGTCGAGCATGACCCGTTCCGCCTCCGAGATCGGCGCCGTGGTGTAGTCGGCCGTGATCGCGGCGATCAGTCCTTCGTCCAACGTGACCCGACGCAGAAACTCTGCGTGAGAGTCAATTCAATACCGGCACCGGTTGGTGACGGACACGACCGTCGCGATCATCTCGTGATGACGACGCTCGAGCGGCAGATCGGGGCTCATGAGCGCCCCGAAGGTGGCAAAGGCATGCTCCAGCGCCTTCGGGATCAGACTGTGCGACCCGACGATGCCCGACATCCCGTCGCCGGTCGGGTGGACGGGCCGGGCGTACTCCGCCGGGTAGAGTCCCATCTGGCCCTCCACGGCCTGACGGAGCGCCTCACCACCCTCGGACAGCGGAACGGTCTTGATCCAGGTCACGATACCCTCCTCGACTAAGGAACCAGGCGCGCGGCCGGCACCACCACGTGGGGAATGCCGAGTCGGGCCGCCAGCGCGTTGATCGCGGCCAGGTCGCGGTCGATCAGGCTCCGCAACTCGGCCAGATAGCCGTCCAACTCCTTCCGCTGGTCGGCGGCGACCTCCTTCATGCCCTGGGTCGGGGCGCCGTCGCCCTCGATGGCCCAGACGTAGAGCGGAGTCAGGCGCGAGTAGAGCTTGGTGCCGCCCTTGAAAGCCAGGATGTCGTACGTCACCTCCGCCTCGGGATTATGAATCCGGGCCTCGAGGCTGTCCAGTTTGGCGGCGAGCGTCTTCGACTGCCCCACCAGATCACCGGCCGCCGGATTGGCCGCCAACGACGCGCTCCGGCCCATCAACTGGGCGCGAATGTCGCGGAGTTGATGGACCGCGTCGGCCATCCGGTCGAGCGCGTCCCGCAGTTCGAGCCCGAAGGCCAGCTGCGCGGCCCGATCGGCGTCGCTCACCCGGACCCGGGGATCGCCGCGGACCACGATCGACACCGTCTCGGTGACCCCGTCGGCCGAGAGCCGGGCCGTGTAGGTCCCCGGCAGGGCCGTCGCCTGCGCCGCGGGGTCGCCGGTGTCGACCTTGCCGTTCTTGATCCGCTTGGCTCCCTCGAGCCCGAAGTCCCACGCCACCCGCTGGAGGCCCGCCCCGGTCTCGAGTTCCGGCCGCGGATCCTCCTCGTATTCGCTGATCCCGTCCTTGGGTTTGGCGACGCTGCTCATCGTCCGGATCACGAGGCCGCGGGCGTCGACGATCTCGAGCTTGAGCTCGCCCTTCGGCGGCTCCTTGAGGTAGTAGGTCAGCTGGGCGCCGTACGGCGGGTTCTGACCCGCCGCCGCGTCGCCGGTGCCACCCCGCTGCCGCCAGATCGTGGCCCGGACCGGCGCGAAGAGATGCAGCGGCTTGGCGGCCACCGTCTCGGTCCACTGCCGGATCGGGGTCAGGTCGTCGAGAATCCAGATGCCCCGCCCATGGGTGCCGAGCACCAGATCGTCGTTCTTCACGATCAGGTCCGCCACCTGCACCGTCGGCAGGTTGAGCCGGAGCGGCCGCCAGGTGGCGCCGCCGTCGGCCGAGAACATGACGCCCTTCTCGGTGCCCAGGTAGAGCAGACCGCGCCGGGCCGGATCCTCCCGCACCGCATGCAGCCAGACATCGCGGCTCAGACCACCGTCGAGCCGTTTCCAGGTGGCGCCGAAGTCGGTGGTCTGGTACAGATACGGCGCGTTGTCACCCAGGCGGTAGTTCTTGACCACGACGTACGCGGTCGCCGGATCGTGCGGCGACGCCTCGATCAGGCTCACCGTGCCCCACTCCGGAAACCCGGGCATCCGGGGCGTCAGGTTGGTCCAGGTCTTCCCGCCGTCCCGGGTCAGCTGGACCAAGCCGTCGTCGCTGCCGGTCCAGATGACCCCCGCGGCCTTGGGCGACTCCGCCACCGCGAAGATCGTCGAATAGAACTCGACCCCGGTATTGTCGCCGGTAATCGGGCCGCCGGCCCACTGCTGCTTCGACTTGTCGTTCCGGGTCAGATCGCCCGAGATGGCGGTCCAGGTCTGACCGCCGTCGACCGTCCGGAAGAGCACGTTCGAGGCGTGATAGATGACGTTGGGATCGTGCGGCGACGCGGCGATCGGCGCGGTCCACTGGAACCGGTACTTGGCGTCAGCCGCGCCGTGTCCGCTGGGGTTTTCCGGATACGCCGAGATGTTGCGCGACTGGCCGGTCCGGTGATCGTACCGGGTGATGATGCCAAGATACTCGCCGGCAAAGACGATGTCGGGGTCGTCGGCCTTCGAGACGACGTGCCCCGCCTCGCCGCCGCCGACGTCGTGCCAGAGACTCGCCCCGATCCCGCCGTACCGGAGGCTGTTGCTCGGCCCCTGCGCGGTCCCCAGATCCTGCTGGGCACACGCGACGTGGTAGGGATCCCGATTGTCCGCCGCGATGTGGTAGCACTGCCCGATCGGCGGTCGGCCCGGGAGCCAGCTTTCGCCGCCATCGACGCTGACGGCGGCGCCGCCGTCGTTGGCCACGATGATCCGCTTCGGATTCCGGGGATCGAACCAGACGTCGTGGTTGTCGCCGTGCGGAATGCCCTGCACGAACCCGAGCGTCTTGCCGCCATCGATGGTGCGAACCATCGGGACCTGAGGAAACCAGACCTCGTCGGGATTGGTCGGATGCACCGTGAGCGTCGTGTAGTACCACGCCCGCTGCCGGAGCAGCCGTGATCCGTTGATCCGGGTCCACGAGTCGCCCCCGTCGTCGGACCGGAAGAGGCCGCCGCTGTCGGCCTCGATCAGGGCGTAGACCCGGCGGCCGTCCGAGGGCGCCACCGCCACGCCCACCTTGCCCCAGATGCCCGACGGCAATCCGGCGCCAGTGAGTTGCTTCCAGCTGTCACCGCCGTCGGAGGACCGATAGAGTCCGCTGCCGGGCCCGCCGCTGGTCAGGTCCCACGGATAGCGGCGCGCCTCCCAGAACCCCGCAAAGACGATATTCGGGTTGGACGGATCGAGCGCGACGTCGGAGGCGCCGGCCTTGTCGTCCTTCTTGAGCACCTGGACCCAGGTTTTCCCGCCGTCCCGAGTGCGGTAGACGCCGCGTTCCGCGTTGGCGGCAAAGGCCCGACCGAGCACCGCGGCAAACGCGACGTCGGGATTGCGGGGGTGGACCACCATGGTCCCGATCTGCCCCTCCTGCCGCCACACGTGCGCCCAGGTCTTGCCGGCGTCGGTCGATTTGTAGATGCCGTTGCCCGGGGTGACGTTGCCGCGGATGTTCGCCTCGCCCGACCCGACGTAGATCACGTTGGGATCGCTCGCGGCCACGGCCAGCGACCCGATCGACGCGATCGGCTGATCGTCGAAGATCGAGCGCCACCGATGGCCCCCGTCGCTGGACTTCCAGACCCCGCCGGACGCCGTGGCCATGTAGTAGACCGTGGGATCGCCAGCCACCCCGCTCGCTCGACTGGCCCGCCCCCCGTCGAACGGCCCGACCAGTCGGTACTTGAGTCCCGCGAACGCGGCCGGCTGCTCGAGAGGCGTCGGCGGGGTGGCCGGAGCCGCGGCGCGCTTCGGTTGCGCCGCGACACCGCCGACGCCACTGACCAGCAACGCCCAGCAAGCCAGGAGCCTGGGAGCCATGGAAACCTGTCAGGAAAAGGGAACGGCTGGAATCTAACCGAGCCGCGAGGGCCCGCCGTCCCCGCGTGGTCGATTGGCGCCGGTCGCGCTACCTTCCGGCGCCGCGGCCGCCCCGGCCGATCCTATGACCACCGACCGAGTACTCCGATGACCGACCGACAGCCTTCGCTCGCGACCCTGACCGTCTGGGGAGGCGAACTCGACAAGTCCTTTTGGGAACGCGCCACCCAGTTGCCCATCGTCCAGAGCGCCTCGTTCGGCTATCGCGATCTCGACGAGTGGATGGCCGTGGCGCTCGGCCAGGCCCCGGGTCACATCTACAGTCGCAACACCAATCCGACCGTGGCCGCGTTCGAGGAAAAGGTCCGGTTGCTCGAGGGCGCCGAAGCCGCCACGAGCTTCGCCACCGGCATGGCGGCCGTGAGCAATACGCTCTTTGCCCTGCTCGAGTCCGGCCAGCGGGTGGTCTCGGTCCGGGAGAGTTACGGCGGCACCGCCAAGGTGTTCACCGACTTCCTGCCCCGGCTCGGCGTTTCCGCCACCCTCTGCGACACCGGCGACCACGACGCCCTCGAACGGGAAATTTCCCGGGGCTGCGCCATGGTGTACGTCGAGTCGCCCACCAACCCCACGATCCGGGTCCACGACATTGCCCGACTGGCCCGGGCGGCCAAGGCGGCGGGCGCCCTGCTCGTGGTCGACAACACCACCGCGACCCCCATCAACACCCGGCCCCTCAGCCTCGGCGCCGACCTGGTCCTCCACAGCGCCACCAAGTTCCTGGGCGGCCACGAGGACGCGATGGGCGGCGTGGTCTGCGGACCAGCGTCGCTGGTTCAGCGGATCTATCACTATCGCGAAATCACCGGCGCGTCGCTCGCCCCGCTCAACGCCTACCTCCTGCTGCGGGGGCTCAAGACCCTGGCCATCCGGGTCCGGCAGCAGAACGAGAACGCCCTCGCGGTGGCGCGGTTCCTGGCGTCGCATCCGGCGGTGGCGTCGGTGGGCTATCCGGGGCTCCCGACCGATCCGGGCCACGAGATCGCGGCCCGGCAGATGACCGGGTTCGGCGGCATGCTCTGCTTTTCGCTCAAGGGTGGGTGGCCGGCGGTCAAGCGGGTCCTGCCCCGGCTCCGCTTTGCCCATTGCGCCGCGAGCCTGGGCGGCGTCCAGACCTTCGTCGGCCCGCCGGCCACCACGAGCCACGTGGAGTGCACGGCCGAGGAACGCGCGGCCCTGGGAATTCCGGAGGGGTTGATCCGTTACTCGGTGGGCATCGAGGAGCAGGCCGATCTGATTTCCGACCTGACGCAGGCCCTGGCCTCGGCCTGACCGCGGCCGATCGGGCGACTCGGACCGTCGCGGCGACGATGACCGCGGTCGATCGCTACTCCCGCCCGGGCTGTCGGAAGGTCTCGAACGCGGCCCGGGCAATGTCGGCGATGAGTCGCTCCTTGGCCGCCTCGCTCGGCGCCCGATCCTCGGTGAAGACGGCAATGGCCAGCCGGCCGGCCCCGTCCGGCAGGTCGACCAGCGCCACGTCGTTGGTCACCACCGTGCCGTACGACCCGGTCTTGTTGGCCACCGGCGTCCCCTTGGGCAGGTGACGACGAATCCGATCGACCCCGGTCTCTTCTCGCCGCATGATCCCGAGCAACGTCTCGGTGCCTGCCGGCGACAGCGCCTCTCCCCGCCCGATCCTCGTCAGGAGCGCGATCATCGCCCGCGGCGTCGCCCGATCCTTCTCGCTCGCGTGGTACCGCCGCTGGGCCTCGGCCAGCTGCTCCCGCGGAATGGCACTCATCAACCGGACCAGGGTGTCGAGATTGCGGGACTCGAACGGCGGGAGTTCCGCGAGCCCGACGTAGTCGCGGTAGATGTCCATGACGGTCCGGTCGATCCGCATTCCCTCGACGCCAAGCGACCGAACGTGAGCGGTGACCGCTTCGGGGCCGCCGATCTGCCGCAGCACGACGTCGGTGGCGGCGTTGTCGCTCAGGATCAGCATCAGCTCGAGATACCGGCGCAGCGCCAGGTGCGCGCCGGGGTCCTTGCTGTCGCGGAACCGTTCCGAGAGGAGACTCCCGGACGGGAAGATGTCGCCCGCGGCAAGGGGAACCAGGCGATCGAGCCGGTCGAGTCCGCGATCGACCAGGGCCAGCAGCCGGACGGCCACCGCCACCTTGAACGTGCTGCCCATCAGGAACGGCCGATCCGGCGCGAGGTACACCTCGCGCCCCGTTTCCAGATGCCGAATGCCGACCCCGACGTCGGCGCCGGACGAGTCCGCCAGCCGGCGAATCCGCGCTTCCAGGGCCGCCAGGTCCGGATCCGCCGCGGCCGGAGCCGCCGTCGAGAACGTCGCGGCCGGAACCGCCATCGAGGGCGTCGCGGCCGGGCCAGCCATCCCAAGGGCCATCGCGAACCAGAGCGCCCGGTTCACCCGAGGATCTCGCGATAGATCCGGAGGAAGTTGCCGCCAAGCACCTTGCCGACATCGGCGGTCGAGAAGCCCTTCTGGAGCAGGCGGCGCCGGATCACGTGGAACTTTTCCGGCACGTCCAGTTCCTCGATGAATGGCGGCCACCGCACGTCCGCCCCGGGCTTGAACTTGAACTGGTTGTGAAAGTCCCAGAAGATCTTTTCGGTCGGGAAGTTGACCCGCCACCCCGGAATGCTCGAGTCGGTGCCGATCCCGACGTGGTCGATCCCGACCAGCTTGACGACGTGTTCGATGTGGGCAATGAAGTCGTCGAGGGTGGACCGCGGCTTGTTGCTCACGAAGAAGTTGACCGTGGTGATCCCCATGACGCCGCCCTTGGCCGCGAGCTTCCGGATCTGCTCGTCGGTCTTGCAGCGCATGTTGTCGTTGAGGGCTCGGCAGTTGCTGTGGCTGAAGATTACCGGCTTCTTCGAGACCTCGATGGCGTCGAGCGTCGTCTTGATGCCGCAGTGCGACAGGTCCACCAGCATTCCGAGTTCGTTCATCCGGTGGACCACGTCGACCCCGAAGTCGCTCAGCCCGACGTCCGACCGCTCGGTGCTCCCGGCGCCCAGGGCGTTGAGCTCGTTGTAGGTGAGCTGGATCTGCCGGATGCCGAGGTTGTAGAAGAAGTCGACGTTGCGAAGATCGCGGTTGAGGTGGGTGCCGTTCTGGAAGCCCAGCATGACGGCAAACTTCCCCTCGCGCTTGGCGGTGACGATGTCGTCGGCCCGGCGCACGTGGATGACCCGGTCGCGGTAGAGATTGAAGATCCCGTGCCAGGTGGCGAGATCCTGCACCGCGGCCTCGTAGGTAAAGGTCGGCGTACCGGCCGGCCCGAGCGTGGTGTCGAGCATGGTAATGCCGGATCGGGCAATCTCGGCAAACCCCTCCTCGCCGAAGCGGACCGCGCCCAGGGCGTCGATCCAGATCTCGCCGGGGTCCTGGATCGGCTCGATCGGCTTGGCCTCGGCGGCGCGACGATCGAGTCCGCTGGCCACCGCCGCGGCGGCGACGCCCTGCACGAACGAACGACGGGACGTGCTCATCGGTCTGCCTTCTTCCTGCTGGAGGTGCGGGTCGGCCGCCGCGCGGGCGGCGGGTCGGAAGCCGGAAACGACGCGATTACCACGCGATAGGGCGCTCCGCGCGGGGTCCGGTGCCGGCGGGAGAACTCGTCGAGCCAGGCGGGCAGTTCCTCGGCCAGAGCCTGGAACGCCGCGGCCGACATCCGGACCGTGCGGTCCTGGAGGATCAGGCCCAGCCCGGGACGGCCGGGCACGATGCGACCGGCCGCCAGGCCATCGGTCAACGCCTCGAGGGCACCGCCCAGGATCCCCTTGCCGAGGGCGAGCATCTCGGCGGCGCCACCATCGGGCCCGGGTGTCATCTCGAGCAGGCTGCCGGCCAGGGTATACCGTGCCGCCACCGCCCGGAACCGGCGTTCCTCGGCGCCGCGGCGCCGGATCCGGCTCACCACCTCGATCAGCCCGGTCTCGAGCAGGAGATCGACGTGATGGTAGAGCCGGGTCAGGGGGACTTCGGCCACCGCCGCCAGCTCGGCCACCGAGGCCTCGCGGGCCACGAGGGTTTCGACCAGTCGGATCCGGAGCGGGTCGGCCAGGGCCCGGACCTGATCGAGCCGGGACAGCACCATGGTGGTCTTCAGGACGCCTCCGGGGACCGGGGATCGTTCGGCAATCCTTGATTATTTACTACGGAATTGAACGAAACGGAAGGGCGGGGCTGACATCAACGCCGATGCCGCGACGCGCACCTCGCGCCGCGGCATCGGGAAAGGGGGAAGGACTGTGGTTACCGCATCAGGTCGCCCCACCGCCGGATCATTTCCTCGCGGTGCTTCCGCCACCGCTCCAGCTCCTTGGCCCGGAACTTCCGCTCCCGCTCCGCCATCTCGCGTTCGAAGTCGGCCGACCGTTCGCGGGCGTCGCGGCGCCACCGAGCCTCTTCCCGCTGCATCGCCTCGACCCGGCGCTCGCACCCGCGGTCGCGATAGTCGCACCGGATCCTCGGGACCCAGCGGCGGTACTCCCTGATCGCGTCGTCATCGTCGTCCCGGCCATACCGGTAGCTGTAGCTGGGCGGGTCGATGTCCCGGTGCCGTTCGAGCTCGGGCCCCGCGTCCCGACGCTCGGTTCGGGGTCGCTCGACGTCGGGCCGCTGGCCCATGAGCAGTCCGGGCGCGGTCAGAGTCAAGGCAAGCAGGGTCAGCGGAACGCGCATCGTGTCCTCCAGGTTGGCGATGACGCCGACCGCCATGACGGCGGCGGCGGAGGACCGGAACGCATCGATCGTGCCGATCGCGCCGACGAGAGGAAGTGCTTCGCGGACCGCCAGTTAGGCGATGGTGGCTGGGAGTGACTCGAAACGCGGTGTCCTCCGGCGAGGACAGGTGTCCCGGTGGCCGGGACACCGAACGGAAGGGATCAGCGCCCTGATCCCGAGGTTGCCGTCCCGGCGATCAGGCGCGGAGGACGGGCCGCGTCAGGCAGGTCGCCCCGCCCTCGGCCTTGAGGGAAATCTCCCGGCCTCGGTAGGTCGCCACGGTGCAGCCGGCCGCTTCGAGGCCGGCGCGGGTTCGAGGATTGCCCTCGAGCATGACGCACTGGCGCGGCGCCAGCGCCAGGACGTTGGTACCCATGGTCGCGAACTCGGCCTCGGGCACCTCGACCAGTCGAACGCCCTTGCGCTCCAGCAGCTGCACGAAGCTGACCGGCAGGAGCGAGGGGTACGCCACCGCGAGGTCCCGGTCGACCATGCTGATCAGCGACATCAGGTGGAGGCAGGCATCCGGCCCGGTGTAGTACGGCAACTCGACCGGCACGACCTTGACCGACGGGCCCAGCGCCGCGGCGAGCTGATCGACGCCGGCGTAGTTGGTGCGGAAGCCGATCCCGGCCGCGAGCGTGGCGGGGTCGAGCCACATCAGATCGCCGGACTCCGCCAGCGCGTCGCCCGAAAGCCGCGCGGCAATCCGGACCCCGGCCCGCTCGAGCGTCCGACCGAGGGCCGCCTCCTCACCGCGCCGGAGGGGCTTGCCCATTCGAAGCAGGATCGCGCCGCAGTCGGCCACCAGCACGGGATCGTGACAGAAAATCGCGTCGGCGTGATCGGCGAGCGGCTCGTCGTGCTCGATGATCTCCGCCCCCGAGGCGCGGACCAGCGCCACGAACGCGTCGTGCTCGGCCTGCGCCGCCGCCAGGTCGGGGCGCGCGGCGTAGTGCCAACGGGTCGGGTCGGCCGCGCCGAACGCGGCGCCCGGACGGCGGACCACCACCCGCCGGAGCGGCCCCCACATCGTCTGACCCCCATACCCCGTCGTCATCGGTCGTTCCTCACGATCTGTCCGCCTTTCATCACGAATCGAACCCGCTCGAGGACCCGGACGTCGACGACCGGGTCGCCGTCGACGGCCACGAGGTCGGCCAGCTTGCCGGCCGCGATCGAACCGATCCGGTCGTCCCACCGCATCAGCCGGGCGGCGTCGATGGTGGCGGATCGCATCGCCTGCATCGGCGTTTGCCCGAATCGCACCTGATAGGCGAACTGACGGGCGTTGTCGCCATGCGGGTAGACCCCGCTGTCGGTCCCGTAGCCGATGGTGGCCCCGGCGGCCACGGCTTTGCGGAACCCGGCCCGCTGGGTTTCGGTGGTCTCGTCGTTCTTCCGGAGCGTTTCCTCCGGCCAGCCGTCCCGGCGCCCGATCTCCCGGATGTAGTCGCCGTTGTAGACATCAGCCACGAGCCAGGCGCCCTTCTGCACCAGCAACGCGATGCCCTCGTCGTCGATGAGCGACCCATGCTCGATCGAGCGAACGCCAGCGCGGAGCGCCGCCTTGATTCCTTCGGCGCCATGGGCATGGGCGGTGACGTAGCTGCCCCGGCTCGTGGCCTCCTCCACCGCGGCGCGAAGGGCCTCCTCGGAGAACTCCAGCTCGCCCACCTCGGTCCCGACCGTCAGGACGGCCCCCGTCGCGATGACCTTGATGAAATCGGCACCGCCGTCGAGCAGCGCGCGCACCCGCTGGCGGACCTCCGCGGGCGTCCGCGCCACGCCCCGGCGGAACTCCTCGGGCGGCAGCCGGCCACCGGGCAGACCGGTCACTTCGCCCCCGCCGCCCGGCCGGGTCAGATACGCCCCCGCCACGGCCATTCGGGGGCCGATCACCAGCCCCCGATCGATCGCGTCGCGGAGGGACACGTCGAGAAACCCGCGATAGGTCCCGACATCCCGCACGGTCGTGAATCCGGCCTCGAGCGTCCGCCGCGCGTTGGCCACGCCAAGGAGGACATCCTCCGCCGCGGATGATTCGAGGGGCGCGGTCGGCGAGGCGTTCTGGATGTCGCCGATCAGGTGGGTGTGGAGATCGACCAGACCGGGCAGCAGCGTGGCGGCGCGGAGATCGATCGTCCGGGCCCCAGCCGGCAGCGGATCGGCCGGCGTCAGCACCGCGACGATCCGGTCGCCACGGATCACGACCCTCGGTTCGCGCACCACCACGCCCCGCTCGACGTCGACGAGGGCGCCGGCGCGGATCACCACGAGGGAATCGGGCGCGGCGCGGCCGACGCTTCGCGGTTCGTGCTGAGCGATCGTGCATCCGGTCGCGACCGTCAGGGCAACAAGGATCCCTCGGCGCACCAGACGCCGCGGCCACGCCGCCGGCAATTCTGGCCGCGCCAGTGGGGCACCGGCCGAGCCGTGCCAGGACCGCAACGTCACGGCGCGCTCCGCTCGGCAAAGAACCGGCGAGCCTGGCGGAGATCGGCCAGCACGGCCTCCCGCTCCGCCGCCGTGTTCCAGCCGGGATGCGCGACCACCTGCGGCTCGAGCTGATCGAGCCACTGCACGAAGTACCGGGCGTCGGCCGCGGACCGGATCGGCGCGTCGCCGACGGTGACGTAGATCGGGCTGGTCGTGGCGAACGGATAGAGATCGAGCACCGGATGACGCGACGAACGGGCAAAGGCCCGAACCGTGAACCAGGCGCTGGCGGTCACCGGGAGCGTGACCTTGGTGTCGGCCCGGGTCCGGTCGCCGGCGAGCGCCACCGAGAACACCACCCGCCCGTTGCTCACGATCTGGAGTGAGTCGACCGGCACGATCGAGCGGAGCCACACCGACGCTTCGAGCGAGCCGCCCCCGGCAGGCAGCGCGATCGAGGCCCCGACGTCGCGACCACCCAGGGTCATCCCGACGAGGGGACCGTTGGTGACCATGGTGCGCCCGGCCTTGATGGCGCCGAGCCAGGCCCGGTAGTCGAGCGTTCCACTTCGAGCATAAACCCGACCGAGGCCGACCGGCCCGCGGAGCGAGGCAAAGTTGGCCATGGCATCGGTTCCCGCGCCCGCCGGCAGCCGGACTCCGGTGTTGAGGAGGCGATACCAGACTTCCGCGGTGGAGAAGTGGTCACTGAAGCCGACCACCTCGAGATAGTCCAGCCGGCCGAGCGCCGCCTCGATCGGGAACCCGATCGAGGTGGTCTCGCCCTTGGAAAAGTCGGGCACCGACTCGAAGGGATGGACGTATCCGGCCAGGCCACCCTGTCCGCGAGCGAGCTCGGCTACCCGGGCGTTATGAGGATAGAGACTGGCGGCCGCGGTGTTGACGTAGCCGGCGTAGTTCGGCATCACGAAGTAGCGCGACAGGCCGAGCAGGCCGGTGTGGCCCCACCAGCTGGTGTGATACTCCTCGTCGTGCTTGATCAGCGTGGTCCGGTCCGACACCGGATCGAGGGAGCCGCTGAAGTAATCGATGTCGGGGATTCGCTGTTCCTTGTTGACGATCAGGTTCTCGACGACCCTGACGTCCTCGGCCTCGGCCTGGGCCCGGAGCCGGGCGGGGGTGTTCCGGTAGTGTCCACCGTAGTTCATGTGGACGTGGAGATCGCCACTGAACCAGCCTCGGCTCGGCAGATCGATCATCCGGCGCAGCTGGACCCGATGCGGGGTCGGCGGCGTGCCCACGGTCATGGTGTCGACCCGGCGGGCGTACTCGTAGCCGCGGGTGATCTCGACGACGTACCGGCCCGGCGCCAGTTCGAGCTGACTCTGCCCCCGGGTGTGGAAGTAGCCCAGTTCGAATCGCCGCTCGCGGCGGTCGAAGTAGTCGTCGGCGTGGGCCCAGGCATCGCGCGGGAAGAAGGCCCGGCCGTCGGGGCCGGTGACGGCAATGCGAGCCGGGATCGGCCGACCGGCCGCGTCGGTGACCGTGATGGTCTGAAGGACCCGGGTGCCGCGGAACCGCCGCTGGGTCGGCTCGACGTCGACGATCTCGCCGCTCGGCACCGTCAGGATCCGGAGCGAGGTGTTGCCGCCGTGATTGCTGATGAAGGCGATCCGGGAACCGTCGGGCGACCACCGCGGGTTGGTGGCGTCGAACCCGCCGTAGGTGAGCTGGAACGGGTCGCCACCGTCGGCCGTCATCAGCCAGAGCTGGTTCCACTGCCGACCCAGATACGACGAGTAGACGACCCGCTTCCCGTCGCGCGACCAGTCGGGGCGTCCCTTCCAGGTCGTCTCCTCGTGATGGATGAGCCGGGGCTGACCGCCGGC
>JAEUJH010000473.1 GCA_016794825.1 Gemmatimonadota bacterium | reverse complement strand
GCGTTCACGAACAACCTCCACGAGGTGATCTACCACGCCAAGTGCAACGACGGCACCGAGGTCCACGTCACGATGATGGCGGCCATCGGCCAGGCGGGTGGCTTTACCCGGACCTGTGACGGCGCCCGGATCAACGTCGGGACGCCCTCGCCGGCCAACTCGCCCAACGGCGGCGGACAGCGGGTCATTCCGGACATCGTCTGCGTCCAGCGCCACATGCTGGTGGCGGGCGGCAACTCCGACGACCGGGCCGCGCTGCACGAGAGCTGGCAGCAGTCGCTCTCGATCAAGACGGCGCAGGGCCGCACCATCGCCCACATGGATCCGTACTTCCAGGTCTTCGCGCCCAGCCGGTTTCATGATCCGGCCAAGTCGGACCTGACCGGGCGGCCGATCGACATGTGCTACTTCGTCGAGAGCAACGGCGACCGGGCCCGGGGCGGCGCCTGCGGCAGCGCCACCCAGAACGGGGCCGTGACCGGCATCGTGTACGACGATCCGCGGTCGCCGTTCAACGGGGTTCGACGGGTCTTGGACATCAACTCGCTCGACGTCGACAACGCGGACGGCCCGACGGTCTGGTACACCGATCCGTTCGGCCGGAACGCCAAGACCGAGCCGTTCCCGGGGTCGATTCGTCAGTACATCGCCCGGATCGACAACACCGGCCTCGACATGTCGGGCCCGGGCATCGGTTCGAACCGGAACTATGGGGGACCGGGGGTCCACGCGCCGAACTGACGGGGCGGGGGCAGCCGGGGCAGGCGAGAAGGGCGGTTCGGGGGAGCCGCCCTTTCTCGTTGCCATCGATCGGGGCTTTCGGTCGTTCGGGGTGCCGGGATAGTTTGGGGGCTCCGAACAACCTCCGCGAACGAGGCCGTATGCGCCGCCTGTCCTTCCTGGTCCTCCTGGGCCTGGTCGAAGCTTCCTCATTGCTGGCTCAGGTGCCCCGGGGCGAACGCCGCCGGTGGCTCGACTCCACCAGCACCAGCGATGATCCCCGGCGGGTGCCGATGCCGGCGGGCCTCACCGCTCCGCAAGGAACGATCGTGCTCCGGGGCGGCCGGATCTGGGACGGTACCGGTGCGCCCGCGCGCCCCGGTACGCTGGTGATCACCCGCAACCTGGTCACCGCGATTCTCCCCGCCGCGTCGAACGCCTGGCCCCGCGACGCCCGGGTCATCGACGTCACCGGCAAGACGGTGCTGCCGGGCCTGATCGATCTGCACACCCACCTCGACTATCGGATGCTGGGGAACTCCGAGGCCCGGGTCTGGAGCCGGGCCGACGGCGCGCTCCGGGGCGTCGAGCGACTCCGGTACTACATCGAGAGCGGAATCACGTCCATCCGGGACACCGGCTCCGATGGCGAGACGCCCTTCCTGCTCAAGGAGTGGGTCAACGAGGGCCGGCTGGCCGGCCCCCGGGTCTTTGCCGCCGGGTCGGTCATTGCCGGCCGGGGCGGTCACGGGGCGGAGGTGGACATCGAATCGGGCAAACCGCTGCCCGCCGCCCGGGAGGCTTCGGGTCCCGACGACTGGCGCGAGGCGGTGCGGGAGCAGTTCCGGAAGGGCGCCGACTTCATCAAGGTGACCAGCCACTTTTCGGCCGAGGAGATCCAGGCCGCCGTCGACGAGGCGCACGATCTCGGCCTCAAGGTCACGGCCGACGCCGAGACCTTCTACATCGAGCGAGCGGTCCGGGCGGGCGTGGACATGATCGAGCATCCGCTGCCCCGGACCGACGAGACGATCCGGCTCATGGCCGAGCGGAAGACCGAGTCCAATCCGACCCTGATTCCGTACACCATCATCTTCCGACTGGGCGGCGGGTACTTCGGGTCGACGAGCCGGCGGTTCGCCTTCTCGGATTCGGCCAACTTCGCGCTGGTCAAGAAGCTCAAGGACGCCGGTGTGGTTCTCGGTATCGGCACCGATCTGGTGGTCGACTGGTACGAGTATCTCCCGTGGCCGTACCTCGAGGAGATGCGCCAGTTCGTCCGGCTGGGCTACTCGGTGCCGGAGGTGCTGGGCATCGCCACCCGAGTCAATGCTCGGCTGCTGGACCTCGACGACAAGCTCGGCACCCTGGAGCCGGGCAAGCTCGCCGACGTCCTGGTCGTGGCCGGCAATCCCGACCAGCGGCTGGACGACCTCGAGAAGGTCGACCTGGTGATCCGGGACGGGCGGGTGCAGGTGGAAGGCGGGCGGGTCATCTACCCGCGCCACGTGCCGAAGGCCCCGCCGGCACCCCGAGCCCCGGGCGGCGCCAACCGCTGACGGATCCGGTTCCCTCGCCCTGCCGGATCGACGGCGGGGCGGGGGGGCGGGCTGGAAACCCTGTATACAAAACTGTACACTACAGGTGGGTCGCGTCCCCCCTTTCGTCCATTCGCCATCGCCCACACGAGGCCGTCATGTCGAAGCGTCGGGAATTCCTCAAGGCCACTGCCGCCGTCATGGCGGCGCCGATGATCAACCTGGGACGGTTTGCCCCGTTCGAGTGGAGCCAGACCCAGTACTCGGCGCGCTGTCTCGATTTGATGAAGCGGGCGCTGGTGGTCGACATGCTGAGCCCGTTGACGCTCAACTTCCCGCTCCAGGCCAAGTGGAACGCCAACCCCGAGACCTTCACCCAGGCGGATTTCGAGCGGTTCCGCTCCTCGGGGATCCACGTGTTCCACACCGCCGTGGGTCTGGGCGGACCGGACGCGTACGTGCAGGGTCTCCAGTTCATCATGCGGCAGAACGCCCTGATCGCCGGCCGCGACGAGTTCTTCATGCGGATCGACAGCGTGGCCGATTTCGACCGGGCCCGAACCGCCGGCAAGATCGGGATCCTGATGGGCATCCAGAACTCGGATCACTTCGTGAACCCGAACGCCGATCGGCGTGACTTCTTCCGGACCGTCGACGAGTTCTACGGGTACGGCCAGCGGGTGTCGCAGCTGACGTACAACTCCCAGAACTGGTTCGGCGCCGGTTCGACCGAGCGCTCCGACCCGGGGCTCAGCGATTTCGGGGTCCAGCTGATCGACCGGATGAACAAGGTCGGCATGGCGGTCGACACGGGGCACTGCGGCGATCGGACGACGCTCGACGCGTTCGAGGTCTCGAAGAAGCCGGTGCTCGTCACCCATTCCAACGTTCGGGCCCTCAACCCGGGCCACCCGCGGTGCAAGCCCGACGAGGTCATCCGGGCGGTGGGCAAGGCCGGCAGTGTCATGGGAATTACCGGGGTCCGGAACTTCGTGAAGGGCTCGGAGCCCACCACGATCGAGGACTACCTCAACAACATCGATTACGTGGCCAAGATGATCGGGGTCGAGCATGTCGGGATCGGCAGCGACATCGACCTCGACGGCTACGACGACATGCCCCCCGAGGACTACAAGCGGCTCAAGGCCGGCTACAAGGGCAGCTACGCGTTCCGCGACAAGATCGACATCGACGAGATTTCCCACCCGAAGCGGATGTTCGACGTGACGGATGGGCTGATCCGCCGGAAGTACACCGACGACCAGATTCTCGGGATCCTGGGCGGCAACTTCAAGCGGGTGTTCGGCCAGATCTGGGTCTGAGGTTTCCCGGGCCGCTGGGCCCGGGCGCGGCGCCGACGAGGGAGGACATGTGAGGCCGATCGAAGTGGTGTTGGTGGTGGGCGCCGTGGGGCTGGTGCTGACCTGGATGGCGGGGGCTCGGGCCCGGCGCTGGGTGCCGGCCCTGCTCGCGGTGGTTGCCGCGGTACATCTGTTCGTCGAGGGCTGGCGTCTTGCGATGCTGCCCGCCTATGTGGTGATCGGACTGGGACTGATCGGCGCCCTGGTCCGATCCGGCCCACCGGCGCCGAAGCGGCGGGGATGGTGGACGGCGGGCCGGGCGGTGCTCGGGACCGTCGTCCTGGTTCTGGTCGCGGCGGTGCCGGTCCTCTGGCCCGTGATCCGGCTTCCGAAACCGTCCGGACCGTACGCGGTCGGACAGACCTGGCTCGTCGTGGTCGATTCGAGCCGGAAGGAGCGGTTCTCGACCGAACCGGGCGCCATTCGCCGCTTTCCGGTCAAGATCTGGTACCCGGCCACCCCGGGCTCGACGGGGATGCCGGCCGATTACGCCGACCCTCGCGAGTTCGCGGCCCCGGGCCTCCCCGCGCCCCTGTTCGGCCATCTGCGCCTGATGAAGACCAACGCCCTGATCGGGGCCCCGCTCGCCACGGACCAGCGGTTCCCGCTGCTGGTGTTTTCGCACGGCTACGGTGGGACGTTCGGGCAGAACACGGTTCAGATGGAGGAGTTGGCGAGCCGAGGGTACGTCGTGGCGAGCATTGCCCATCCCGGGGAGTCCGCGTGGGCGCCGTTTCCGGACGGCGGCGGGATGCCGATGGACACCGCCACCACCAACCGGATGGTCCGGCGGGCCACGCCGGAGGCGATGAAGGAGATGCTCGCCGACATGGCCAAGTTCGACAGCATCGCGACGCCGGAAGAAGGCGTGCCGATGCTGCGGAGCTTCCTCGCCAAGACGGATGAGCCGCTGCGGTCCGAGAGCGTGGCGGAGTGGGCGGCGGACACCCGCGTGCTGCTCGATCTCTTTGCCACGTTCGATCACGGCGGCGCCGACACGCCGTTCCACGGCCGGGTCGATCTCGACCGAATCGGCGTGTTCGGGATGTCGTATGGCGGTGCCACGGCGGGGGAGTTCTGCCGGCTCGACGATCGCTGCAAGGCCGGTCTCAACATCGATGGCGGTCAGTACGGCGGCCTGATGGACGACTCCCTTCGCGTCCCGTTCATGATCATGTCGAGCAGTCAGGCGTATGGTCTCCACCTGCCAGTGCTGGCGGTTACCCGGGCGCCGGCGTTCCTCGTCAAGGTTCCCGAAACCACCCACGTCGGGCTCACCGATCTGCCGCTGCTGGCGCCGCGGGTGTTCCGGTGGATCGGCCTGTCCGGGTCGCTCGATGCCGATCGTCGCTCCCGGATCATGACCGCCTACGTCGTCGCGTTCTTCGACTCGTTCCTCAAGAAGGAGCCGTCGCCGCTGCTCGAGGGCCCGTCGGCGGAGTTTCCCGAGGTCTCGATCGTGAAGAGGAACCTCCCATGATCAGGATTCGCATCGTTGCCGCGCTCGGCCTGATCGCGGCGCCGCTCGCGGCGCAGTCCAAGGGAACGGTTGCCCCCACGGCCGATCCGCTGGCCGGCCTGGTGGAATACCTGGAACAGGTGCGGGCGGCGTGGAGGATCCCGGGCCTGGCCGTCGGCATCGTCAAGGACGACTCGCTCATCTTTGCGCGGGGGGTCGGGCTCAAGGAGCAGGGCAAGCCGGATTCGGTCACGCCCCGGACCCTGTTTGCGATCGGGTCCAACACCAAGTCGTTCACCGCCACCGCGGCGGCGATGCTCGTCGACGACGGGAAGATGCGCTGGAACGACCGGGCCACCCGGTGGCTGCCGTCATTCCAGCTCTACGACCCGTACGTGACGCGCGAACTGACCCTTCGTGACGTCCTGTCGCATCGCTCGGGCCTCGGGCGCCGGGGCGACGCGCTCTGGTACGG
>JAEUJH010000424.1 GCA_016794825.1 Gemmatimonadota bacterium | reverse complement strand
CGCTCGCCATCCCCACGATCCGCCGCCCGAGCGTGCCCGTCAGTCTGTCGCCCGCGGGTTCGAACGTCCAGGTGATCACGTCGGTCATGGTCCGGTTGCCATTGGGCGTCGACACCGTGACCTGACCGCTCTCCTCGAACGTGACCGGGCCGGAGCCCCGGAGCGCGGCGAGCCGGACCGCCCGGCCGTTCGGGAGGATCGGCGACGGGGCGGTGGCGATGGTGGCGACGAGCGAGTCGCCGATGGCCCTGACCGTCATCCGCCCGGATTCCATCGTGGGTTTGGGAACCCCGTTCTCGGTCTCGACGTGCCACGGGTAGGTGATCCGCCAGGAGCCCTCCAGTGGGTGGGGGGCGGTCGGCGGGGCCAGCGTGACAATGGCGATCAGAACACTCGGGACCATGGTTGGCTCCGTTGGGGTCGGCTGGATGGTGGTCCGCGGCGCCTCCGGCGGCAACGGCGGGGGTCCGAACTGGCCGCGGAGTGGGATAGGCTGGCCCGGGTCATGGTTATCATTCGGGCGACAGGCTTTTCCGCTTCGAACGGCCGGCCAGGAGAATCCCGCCCCACATGGACCAGGCCAGGAACCCCAATTGGTCGGTGGCCCCCCGTCTCCGCACCGTGCGGCCCGCCATGGTGGCCGTTCTGGTCGCCGTGGCGGCAACGCCGAATCCACTAGCGGCCCAGGACCGCCCACCCGTCGAGCCGGGCCAGTGGTACCGCAATGCCGAGTTCGGATTCCGGATCCGGTTCCCCGCTGGATGGACCGTCGCCGGCGGCGACGGGCACATTCGACAACAGGCGACCCATCAAGGGTCCACCATCGTGGTGCTGGTCAGGGATCTCGTGTCACCGGCCCTCATGGCCGCGGCCCGGCGGGAGGGAGGCGCCAAGGCGCGGCTTTCCGACCGCGAACTCGAGGCCCGGCTCCGCCAGGAGATCGATGGCCCCAAGCTCCGGATCGAGGACTATCCCGATCCCGGCGAGGGGCTCGAGATCTTCGCCAATGTCGAAGTGCTGACCCATCGTCTCGATCGACTCAGCGGCCGTCCGGCGCTGTTCATCCATGCCCGTCTGTCGGGCTCGGCGGGTGCCGCCGCCGTGCGGGGTGAACAGATCGGCTACCAGATCGTCCACCGAGGAGTTCTCTACGGCGTTCAGGCCATGGCGCCAGTGGCCGACTTTGCCGCCCGCCGCGCCTCGCTCGAGCGGGCCCTCCGGACCTTTTCGATCGAGGACTCGACCGTGCCGCCACCCACCGGGGAACCGGCTTCCCCTTGACCAGGATGCCGCCATGACCGAGAAGTACCCGTATGTCACCAAACTCGACGTCAAGTACGACCACTTCGAGCTGATCGACGTTCCAGCCCTGGTCCGGAGCTGCACCGACAAGTGGTTCAACCAGACGCTCACGGAAGTGAACGACAGCGATCGTCAGGATCGGCATCGTTCACGGCGCGTATCACGAGCACAAGCATGACCACGACGACGAGTTCCTCTTCGTCCTCGAGGGTCAGCTGCTGATCGACCTCGAGGGCCGGACCATCGAACTGAACCGCCACCAAGGCGTGACGATCTCGAAGGGGGTCATGCATCGCCCCCGGGCGCCCGAGAAGACCGTGATGCTGATGGTCGAAACCAAGTCGATTCAACCCACCGGAGACTAGCCGCCTCAGGAGATCCGGCGGAAGGTGAAGGTGCCGAGCGGCGCCACGGTACCGCCGGCCTGAAACGGGAAGCCGAGGATCCGGGCAATCGGCTGCCGCGGCACCAGCGTCAGGTCGGCGGACTGGAACGTGATCCCGCCGTCGGTGCCGGCATCGTACGGCTGCAGGTCGACGGTGATCCGATCCACCCACGCTCCGCCCGGTCGGAGGTTCAACGCCGAAACGCCGACGAACCAATCCGGACTCGGCGCCACCATCGACACCAGGGTCACCAGCGGGAACGCGGCGTCGATCTCGAACTCGAGGCTCACCGATCCCGGCGACCGCCCGATGCCCCCGCCGGACAGCACCCGATCCGCCCGACCCGCCGCCACCGCCGCCTGCACCTCGGCGTCGAGCGGCGACTTGCCTCCCAACTCAGCCATGACCCGAATGCCGTCGGTGGCGATGCCGCCCGGGGTCCAGAACGTTGCCGCCGCGGCATGGGTGCCGCCGATCAGCCCCGAGAAATGCGCCGAGGCGGGGAAGTCGGTCGGGTGCGTGGCGGCGCTCCACGTCGCGTCGAACGTGACCCGGTAGCGGGCCGTGGTCGCCGCGGGTGACGGGAGGGGGCCGGTCGGATCGGCGTTGCCGCAGCCGACCAGGGCCAGTGCGGCCGCGGCGGCGAGGAAGGCGCGCCGGGAGCCGAGGGAGGTCGAGATTCGCATGCCGACAGAACGCCGGCGCGGGGGGACCGGTTCCCGAGGCCGACGCCCCTCAGTACACCAGCGAGCGACTCACGAGGTGAAATCCGAAAGAGAGCCACGTGGTCTCCAGCATCGCGAGCGCCACGAGCGTCGCGAGCAAGACCGCCGGCCATCCCCGCATTCCCCGAGCCAGCTGCCAGGCGCACCTGACCGCGGCCACCGTCGCGATCAGGGCGACGACGCCCACCCCCTGAACCACCCGGATCCAGAACTCGGCCCCTTCCTTGGCCGGCACGCCGGCGCCGAGGATCGCGGTCCAGCAGAGCAGGTAGCCGAACCCGACGACCGCGGCGATCCGGGCCGGACGCAGGTCCGCGTCCAGCGACCGGCCGAACAACCGGAGCAGCGGCCACGACAGCACGGTGACCGCCAGGACGAGCGCGGCCGCGAGCAGGAGCGCCAGGTTGGGGCGCGCCGCCTCGAGCGGCGGCACCGGTTGGAGAACGAAGCTGAAGAGGTCGCGA
>JAEUJH010000412.1 GCA_016794825.1 Gemmatimonadota bacterium | reverse complement strand
GGCCGGGGCCGAACTGGAACGGCGCCGGAACGAGGAACAGCGCGGGATGCTCCAGGCGCAGCTGGTCCAGGCCCAGAAGATGGAGGCCATCGGGACGCTCGCGGGCGGCATTGCCCACGACTTCAACAACATCCTGATGGGCATCCTCGGCAACGCCGAGATGGCCAAGGACGAACTCGAGACCTGGAACCCGGTCCACGCCTATCTGGCCGAGATCCTCCGGGCCACCCATCGGGCCCGCGACGTGGTCCAGCGGATCCTGACGTTCAGTCGGAAGCGGGAACCCGAGCGCCGGGCCACATCGCTGGCCCAGATCATCGGGGACGCCGCGATCCTGCTCCGCGCCTCGCTGCCGGCCACCATCGAGCTGGCCCTCGAACTGGCCAACGACGCCCCGCCGATCGACGCCGATCCGGGCCAGATCCACCAGGTCGTCATGAACCTGGTGACCAACGCGGCGCAGGCGATCGGGACCGGCAGCGGCACCATCACGATCCGCGAGGCGATCGTCGACGTCGACCCCGAGCTGGCCCGGACCCACGTCCATCTGGCCGAGCGGCGGTATCTCCGGCTGTCGGTCTACGACACCGGCCGCGGCATGGATCGGGACACGCTGGGCCGGATCTTCGAGCCCTTCTTCACCACCAAGGCGCCGGGCGAAGGGACCGGCCTCGGCCTGGCGGTGGTCCACGGGATCGTGGAGGAACACGACGGCGTGATCGTGGTCGACAGCGACCTCGGTCACGGCACGGTCTTCCACGTCTACCTGCCGGCCATCGACCGGGTGGCGCCGGCGCCTCCGGGACCCTCGAGCGCCATTCCGCTGGGCCGGGGCCAGCACATCCTCCTGGTCGACGACGAGCCGGCCATCGTCCGGGTCGGCCGCCAGATGCTCGAGCGGCTCGGCTACCGCGTCACCGCGGTGAACAGCGCCCGCGCGGCGCTGGCGGCCTTTTCCGCCGCGCCGGGCAGCTTCGACCTGGTGCTCTCGGACCTGACCATGCCGGAGCAAACCGGCCTCGATCTCTGCCAGCGGCTCCGGCTGATCCACCCGAGCGTCGGCTTCGTGCTGGCCAGCGGCCATCCCGACGTCCTCGACGCGCCCTGTCCGCCCGGGGTCGACGCGATCCTCAGCAAACCGTTCGCCACCGCCCGGTTGGCCCACGTGCTCGACCGGATCCTCCGACCGTCGGTCCCGTCGTGACCTACTTCGCCTACGGGGCCAACATGGACCGCGAGCACATGCGGCGGACCGCGCCCGCGGCCCGATCGTTAGGCACCGCCCGGCTGGCCGGCCATCGGATCGCCATCGGCCGGGCCGGCTACGGCACCGTGGTGCCCGACCCCGCCGGGGTGGTCCACGGGGTGCTCTGGGACCTGACCCCGGAGGACGAGGCGGCCCTCGACCACTTCGAGGGGGTAGCCGACGGGTGGTATCGGAAGGAAATTCGGGAGGTGACGGGCGCGACGGGGCCGGTCGCCGCGATGTTGTACCTGGCGGCCGATCCGACGCCGGGACGGGCCAGCCCCGATTACCTCCGTCAGGTCCGCGCCGCCGCGGCGGCGGCCGGATTGCCGCTCGATTATCAGGCCGGGCTCGCGGCGCTGCCGCTCGAGCCCGGCGAGAATACCGAACCGTGGAAACCGCCATGCCAGCAACCCAAGAAACCGGCCGCCCGATGAGCCGCCACCGCCGGACCCGGACGCCCCGGAGCGTCAGGCCATGAAGACGCCGCTCGCCCAGGCGGTGCGGGCCGGGCTCGTCCGCCGGAAGGATTCGCGGAAGGCCGCGGCCGCCCAGGCCTATCTCAAGTCGGAAATGCCCCTGTACGGCGTCGCCGCTCCCGAGCTGCGGGCGCTCTGCGAGCAGGTGTTCCAGGCCCACCCGATCAGCATGGCGGCCGACTGGCGCCGGGCCATCGAGGACCTCTGGGACAACGCCACCCACCGCGAAGAGCGCCACGCCGCCATCGAACTGGCCGCCCATCCGCCCTATCAGCGGTTCATCTCGCTCGCCCTGCTGCCGCTCTACCGGCGGATGATCCAGGAAGGCGCCTGGTGGGACCTGGTCGACGCGCTCGCCCACCGGGTGGCGGTGCTCCTGGCCACCTACCCCGACCGGATCAAGCCGACGCTCCGGGCCTGGGCCCGGCACGAGAACATCTGGCTCCGCCGAGTGGCGATCATCTCCCAGATCGGGTTCAAGACCGACACCGACCTGACGCTCCTCTACGACTGCATCACGCCGTCCCTCGGCTCGTCGGAGTTCTTCCTCCGGAAGGCGATCGGCTGGGCGCTCCGGGAGCAGGCCAAGGCCAATCCGGACGAGATCCGCCGCTATCTCGCGGCCGCCGGACCGGAACTGGCGCCGCTGTCGCGGACCGAGGCGCAGAAGGGGCTCGTCCTGGCCAAGAAGAAGAGTCCGATCGTGGCCCGGGCCGCGCGGAGCGCCAAGTGAAGCGGCGCCGGTTCCTCGGGGTCACCCTCGCCGGCGGAATCGCCACGGTCACCGACCGGGCGGACGCCCAGTCAACGGGACCGGTCGGCCAAACGGGGGCGACGCCGCGCGTCGGGCCTCCGGTCGACCCGACCCCGGCCGCGCCCGATCCCTTCGAGCTCGCCGAAATCACCATCGCCGGACTCCAGGAGGGCTACCAGTCCGGCCGGTGGACCGCGCGCCAGGTCACCGAGATGTACCTCGCCCGGATCGAAAGCGTCGATCGGCGCGGCCCCGGCGTCAATTCGGTAATCGAGATCAACCCCGACGCGATCGCCATCGCCGAGGGGCTCGACCGGGAACGGAAGGACGGTCGCACCCGCGGCCCGC
This sequence comes from Gemmatimonadota bacterium, assembly GCA_016794825.1. Taxonomy (GTDB): domain Bacteria; phylum Gemmatimonadota; class Gemmatimonadetes; order Gemmatimonadales; family GWC2-71-9; genus SHZU01. Next base: position 9,406 of record JAEUJH010000412.1, on the reverse strand, counting down.
TCCACGGCGTCCCGATCCTGATCAAGGACAACATCGACACCGCCGATCGGATGCAGACCACGGCCGGCTCGCTGGCCCTGGCGGGTTCGATCGCCCCGCGCGACGCGTTCATCGTCGAGAAGCTCCGGGCGGCGGGCGCCATCCTGCTCGGCAAGACCAACCTGAGCGAGTGGGCCAACTTCCGCTCCAGCAACTCGTCGAGCGGCTGGAGCGGACGGGGCGGGCAGACCCGCAACCCCTACGTGCTCGATCGCAATCCCTGCGGCTCGAGTTCCGGGTCGGGGGCCGCCGGCGCCGCCAATCTCGCCACCATCACGATCGGCACCGAGACCGACGGGTCGATCGTCTGTCCGGCGTCCGCCAACGGACTGGTCGGCCTCAAGCCGACCGTCGGGCTCTGGAGTCGGGCCGGGATCATCCCGATCTCGCACACCCAGGACACCGCCGGTCCGATGACCCGCACCGTCACCGACGCGGCCATCCTCCTCGGCGCGCTGACCGGAGTCGACCCCCGCGACCGGGCCACCGCCGCCAGCGCGGGCAAGGCGGCCTCCGACTATCAGCAGTTCCTCGATCCGGCCGCCCTCCGGGGGGCCCGGATCGGCGTCATGCGGAAACACCTCGGCGTCAGCGCCAAGGTCGAGGCGGTCTACCAGACCGCCCTCGATGCCCTCCGCGACGCGGGCGCCGTCCTGATCGATCCGGTCGACTTTGCCGACCCGGGGCCCCTCGGCGCCGCCGAGTGGGAGGTGCTGGCCCACGAGTTCAAGGCCGGCGTCGAGGCCTACCTGGCCACCCTCGGGCCCACCGCCCCGCACCGCACCCTGGCCGACCTGATCGCGTTCAACGAGGCCAATCGCGACCGCGAGATGCCCTGGTTCGGGCAGGAGACCTTCGAACTGGCCGCCAAGACCGGCTCGCTCCAGAGCCCCCGGTACCGCCAGCTGCTCGCCACCTGCCGGCGGCTGGCCCGAACCGAGGGTCTCGATGCCCGGTTTACCCGCCATCGCCTCGACGCGATCATCGGCACCACCGGGGGTCCCGCCTGGCCGATCGACCTCATCAACGGCGATCGGTTTACCGGCGGCTGCTCCACCTGGTCGGCGGTGGCCGGCTATCCCGCCATCACGGTCCCGATGGGCCAGGTCCAGGGGCTCCCGGTGGGCTTGAGCTTCATGGGCCGAGCCTGGGCTGAGGGTCGGGTGCTCGGGCTGGCGTTTGCCTTCGAGCGGGTCACCCGGGCCCGGTTTGCCCCGGAGTTCAAGACCTCGATCGGCTAGGGGGCAACCGACCGAAACCGGGCCACCCTTTTCAGGGATGGGCGACCTTGGCACCTTTGGATCATGCCGATCGCCCGGAAAGCCCGGATCTTCTGGCCCGTCCTGCTGCTGGTGGTCCTGGCCGACTGCACCTCGAAGGAGCTGGCCGAGACCCATCTGGTTCCGTTCGTGCCGGAACCGGTCGTGGGCGACGTGGTCCGGCTGACCCTGGCCTACAATCCGGGCGCCGCGCTCAGCATTTCGCTCGGGCCCTACTCCCGCTACATCCTGAGCGCCACGGCCCTGCTGGCCCTCGCCTTCTTTGCCGGCCTCTACCGGAAGACCGACTCGCGCCAGACCCTGACCGTTCTGGCCCTCGGCCTCGTCATGGCCGGCGCGCTCGGCAATCTCCTCGACCGCCTCCGCTCCTCTCGCGGAGTCATCGACTTCATCGACATCGGTCTCGGGTCGGTCCGCTTCTGGACCTTCAACATCGCCGACGTCGGCGTGTTCGTCGGGGCCCTGCTTCTGGCCTGGCAGCTTTCGCGCACTCCCGACGCGGACCCCGCATGACCCGCGCCGGTCTGGTACTCCTCCTCGCCACGGTCGGGGCGGGCGCCTTGGCGCCGCTGGCCGCCCAGGGCAATCCCAACCCGCGGCGTCTCTCCAACGACGGCGTGCTCCGGGCCTCCGCCACGGTCGATTCGGTGTTCCTCGACCGCAGCCGGGCCGAGGGACTGATCGACGGCGGCGACTGGGCCTCGTACCTGCTCGCCCGGCTCGGCGCGGGCCGGGTTCCCGACAGCCTCGGCATCGAGGTCATCGTCGACACGGCCTCCATTGCCGTGCAGGGTCGGCTCCAGGATCTCCCGCTCGAGACCCGTGCCCTCCTCGGGCCGATCGCGTCGATGGTCGATTCCTCGTCGGTCATCGTCGCCGACGTGGTGCTCCAGCGCACCGGCCGCGAGGTCGTCCGATTCTGGCTCCGCGGCATCAAGCTCAACGGCTTTGCGTTCCCCGAATTCCTGCTCGCGCCGATGATGGCGTCCGTGGGCCGCCAGTATCCGGCGCTGACCAAGACGGGCCGCGATCTCTACGTCCAGGTTCCGGCCGACGGCGTGGTGACCCTGTCGCCCGGCGCCGTCCGACTCACCACCGCACCCGCCGACTCGACCGGCCGGCCTCGATGACCTTTCCCCGAGTGGTGCTTGGCCTGACCGGTGCCGTCTTCGTCACCCTGGGCCTCGGATTCCTGGTGGCACCCGAAGGACTCCTCGGCCTGATGAAGATCCAGGTCAGTCCGGAACGCGCGCTGCTGGAAATCCGCGCCATGTACGGCGGACTCGAACTCGGCCTCGGCGTCTTCTTCATCGTCGCGGTGTTCCGGGAGCGCTGGATCCGGGCGGCGCTCGGGGCCCAGTTCCTGGTGCTGGGCGGCATGGGTTCCACTCGCCTCCTCGCGCTGCTCTTTGCCGGCCCCAGCGATCGCCTGATGGTGGCGTTTGCCGTGGCCGAGGTGATCGGCGCGGTCCTCGGGATCGGCGCGTTCGGCCAGGCCCGCCGCATTCTCGTCAACAACCGGTTCGAGCGACGCCGCGTCGACTGAAAGGCTTCCGATGACCGACCTCCGGTATCCGATCGGCCCCTTCCGATTCCCTGATCCCTACTCCGCGGCCGACCGGGAGCGCGATCTCGACCAGCTCGCGGCGCTCCCCGCCCGGCTCCGGGCCGCGGTGGCTGGTCTGGCCGACGCCCGGCTCGACACCCCCTATCGGCCCGATGGATGGACGGTCCGCCAGGTGGTCCATCACGTGCCCGACAGCCACCTCAATGCCTACATCCGGGTCAAGCTCGCGCTCACCGAGTCGGAGCCGACCATCAAGCCGTACGACGAGGTCGCGTGGGCCAACCTCCCCGACTCGAGCCGGCCGATTGCCGGATCGCTGGCGCTGACCGACCACCTCCATGAGCGGTGGGTCGCCCTCCTCCGGGCGTTGCCGGCCGAGTCGTTCGCGCGGACCTGCGTCCATCCGGCCTCGGGCTCGGTGCTCTCGATCGACAAGCTGATCGCGATGTACGCCTGGCACGGCGCCCACCACGTCGCCCACATCACCGAGTTGCGGCGACGCCAGGGATGGTGAACGACGCGCCGGCGCCGCGGCGTCGGCGGACCGCGATCCTCCTCGCGATCGCGGTGCTGGTCGCGGGGCCGGCCCTCGCGCCGCGCCTCGACCCCGGCGTGCTCTTTCCGCTCTCGATCATCTGGCTCCTCGTCCTGCTCGGTCTGGTGCTCCGGGTGCTCCGCGCCGGATACCGGACCATGGGTTGGCTCGGTGTCCTGGCGCTGGTGGCCCTCGGCGCCGGCGTCGCCACGGTGGTCGGGCGGGACTGGGAGGGCGCGCTCGGCACCCGGGCGCCGTGCCGGCGCAATTGGGGTTGGCTGCCGTCCTACCTGCTCCGATCGAGTCCGACGCGGTCGGTGACCTTCGAGGTCGGCGATCGAACGGTCAAGGTCTGCTACGGCTCGCCCCGAGCGCGGGGGCGGAAGATGATCGGTGGTTCGCCGGTGCCGTTCGGCCACTTGTGGCGGACCGGGGCCAACGAGCCGACCACGATCCGGACGTCGGGACCGATCACCATCGGCGGGATCCGCCTCGACGCCGGGAAGGCGTCGCTCTACACCGTGCCGGGCCCGGAGACGTGGGAGATCATCCTCAACCGGTCCACCGGCCAATGGGGGATCGAGTCGGAGTACGGGGCCGAGGTCGAGGCGGCCGAACTCGGCCGCACGGTGGTGCCGAGCGGCCGGAGCGCGAGCCATCAGGAAGCGTTCACCATTTCGGTCGAACCCGGACCCACCCCGGATTCGGCCGTCCTCGTCCTGAACTGGGAAACCACCCTGGTGCGCCTCCCGGTGGCGACCGTCCAGCCCTGACAACTGTCCAATCTCTGGAAGGCAAAATCCAAGAGGACCGGGGCACGCTGGGTCTGGCCAGGGCTCTGGCGATCCCATCCGGGGCTCGGATTCATCCAATTTTCCTGACCTCGAAAATCGGCCATCCCGATACTCCGAGCCGTCTTGCCTCACGTCGTTGTCAATGGTGAAAGTTGTTGCATGTCATGATGTTATCGACTGGAGAACCGACGACAACGGCTGAGAGGTACCAATCAGTACTACTAGATGAATCAACCTGCAGTCACTTTACATAATCCCACCTGAATCGACCCCCGACCAGCCCCCGAGAAAAAACGCGCCCAAGATATGCAATGAGTGGCCATGGGATCGACCAACTCAATGACATCCGTGGGGTTTGGCTGATGGCGCAGGACCACGCTGAGAGCAAGGAAAAACCAGCTCGCTCCGGGAAAACCGGTGCCGGCCGGCCCGTCGTGGCCAGCCGCCGCGGGCCCCGGCTGGCGACGCTCAAGGCCCGCCTCGCGGCCGGGGTGGCCGTCCTTGGCGTCGTCATGCTGCTCGTCAGCGCCCTGATCCTCGGCCGCGCCGGAAGCGCCGTGCGGGAACTCGAGCGGAGTCAGTACGCCGGCATCGCCACCGAAACCCGGATTCGACTGGATCGACTGGTGGGCCGCGATCGGACCCGGCTCATGGAAGCGGGCTTTGCCGACGGACTCTACGCGCTGGTCGGCAAGGGCATCGCTCCGCCTGATTCGTTCATCCGTCCCGACTTTGCCGAGCGGTTTGCCGCGCAGTTCGGCGACCGGTTCATCGGCGTCTACGACCTGGCCGGCACCCGGCTCTTCGCGTGGTCGGATCCGGCGGCCCCGGGGCTCGAAGCGGTGGCCGCCTCCAATCCGCTGTTCCGGATCCTCGACAACCGGGAGCCCGCCGTCGGGCTCATCCGTCGGGGCGAGCGGCTGTACTGGGTGGCCGGCGTTCCGATTCTCCCGACCAACTACACCGACGCGGCCCAGCCGATCCGCGGCTACCTCGTCGTGGCGCAGCCGTTCAATCAGACCGCCATCGCGCCCGCCGCCGCCGATCGTTCCGGCCGCCTGGAACTCAATCCGTTCGACGCCCCCAAGTCGCCGTTCCGGACCCGGGTGGTCGACGCCAGCACCCAGGACAGCGTCCGGGTCGAGTTCACCCTTCCCGACATCTTTGCCGAGCAGAACACCCTCGCCGCGCTGACCACCAGCCGTTCCGAGTTCCGCCTGGTCGAGTCGCGGATCCTCACCGCCGCCGTGATCGCGCTCCTGGCCGTGATCGCCCTGACCGCCGCCGCGTGGGTCCTGGCGATGAAGTGGCTGGTGGGACCGACCACCCGGCTGGCCGAGATCCTGACGCCGGTGCAGCAGGGCCAGGTGCCCGGACTGGTCGGTTCGGTCTCGCCCGCCACCGAGTGGACCGTCATTACCTCGGCGCTCAATCGCCTGACGTCGGTGTCGCGGTCCGCCACCGAGCGGTTCGAGCGGTTGACCGGGGCCGGCGTCGACGGACTGTTCGAACGCGATCTGGCGTCGGGTGACTGGACCACCAACGGTCGATTCCGCGAACTCCTTGGCCTCCGGGAGCAGGAAGCCGGCAATCCCCTGCCCGCCCTGGCCGATCGATTCCATCCCGACGACGCGCCGGCCCTGCTCGCCTGGCTGGGCGCCGCCACGCCGAGCCCGGCGCAGTTCGCCGCCAACGTCCGGATCCGCCGTCCCGGCAAGGACTGGACGCCGGCCCGGTTCGAAGCCGCCGTCGGCACCGACACCACCGGCGCGCCGGCCCGGATCACCGGCCGGATCGCCGATCGGTCGGAACAGCGCGCCGCCGAGGCGGCGGTCGCCGCCGTCGAGGCCACTCGTTTGGCCGACCGTCAGGCCACCGGCCGGTTCCTGGCCGGCGTCGCCGAATCGCTGCCTCCGGACGTCGCGCCGGCGCTCCGTCGGCCGCTCGAGGTCATCGGCAACGGGCTGGCCGGCACGCTCGCCGCCGATCCCGCGCCGTTCGATCTCTATTCCTTGCTCCAGGACCTGGCCAACGCCACGCCGGGGTCCGACCTCTCGATCGTGCCGGGCGTGCCGGACCGCGTCATCGGCGATCGGGTCCTGCTCCGCTCGGCGCTCGAGCGGTTGATCGCGGCCGCCGGCGCCGGGGCCCGGGTCGCGCTCCGCGCCGAACAGCCGGACCGGGTGGCCCTCGACCAGATCCGGATCGTGGTCGAGGCCAAGACCACCGATTCCCGCGCGGATCGGATCGGCCGGATCGAGGCCGCGCTGGCCACCGGCGCCGCCGACGGCCCCGATCCGCTCCTCGACTGCCGCGCCGCGCACTTCCTCGCCGCCGCGTTAGGCGGGACCGCCGGCGCCGGCGCCGAGGGTTACCTGGTCCGCCGCTGGATCACGATTCCGCTCAAGCCCGCGCCGCTGGCGGCGCCGGCCACGGGCGGCGACGACGCCACTCCCGACTGGGGCGGCGCCGACCCGGCCACCTTCGCGCTCGAGACCGAGCCGACCCCGTCGTTCGCGCCCCCGGCCCGGCCTTCCGGCTCGCAGCCGGTCGAGCTGGTGGCCGACGCCACCGTCACCATCGATTTCGACGACCCGGCCACCACCAAGCCGCCCGTCGGCGACGGCTTCGCCACGGCGCTCGCCGCCGGCGATCAGGCCGCGCTCAAGACCGCCCGGATCGCGCTCGCGGACCTGCCCGCCCGCCTCAAGGAGGCCCGGGGCGCGTCCAAGGCCGGTGAGATCCGGACCGTCGCCGCCATTGCCACCACGATCCAGAGCACGGCCGCCGCCCTCGAGGCCTTCCATCTCGAGCGGGCCTGCCGCGATCTGATCGAGGCCGCCGAGAATCAGTACCTCGAATCGTCGGACGATCTGGTCCGCGCCATCGAACGGACCTGGACGCCGGTCGAAGCCATCCTCCAGCCATTTCGAGTCGCGGCCCCGCGGTCGGTGACGGCGGCGGAGCCGGCGGTGGAACAGCCCGCGGCGCCCGCGGCCCCGGTGACGGTGGCCGCCGCCGAGGTTCCGCCGATCGACCCGGCCACGCTCGAGCAGTTGACCGCGTCGTTCGCCGACGGCAACGGGCTCGGCACCCAGCTGGTGACGCTCTTCCTGACCGAGGCGCCGTCCCGGATCGAGGCCATCGAGCGGGCCGCGGGCGCCGGCGACTGGGCCGCGCTCCGGACCAGCACCGGCGACCTCAAGGGAATGTGCGCCCTGATCGGCGCCGGACCGCTGGCCGAACGCTGCGCCGTCGCCGGCGAAGCGGCCGGCCCCGCCGCGTGGACCGAAGCGATGGCGATTCGCAGTGAATGGGAACGGGTCCAGCGCGTGCTGGACGGACTGATGGCGGCCCGAACCGGGGCCTGAGAGACCACGAGACCACCATGACCGACACCGAACGCGAGCTGACCCGAGCCCCGAGCGCCGCCGCGCCGACCGAACGACCGGGCATGAGCGAGTACCTCCTGGCCATGAGCCACGAGATCAAGGCCCCGCTCAATGCCGTCATCGGGATGTCCGGCCTGTTGCTCGACGACGAGTTGACGCCCAAGCAGCGCCAGTACGTCAAGAGCGTCAACGCCGCCGGCGAAAGCCTCGCCACGATCCTCAATGACGTGCTCGATCTGGCCCGGGTCTCGGCCAACCGGCTCGTCGTCGAGCCGATCCCGTTCGATCTCAAGTCGATGATCGAGGAGACCGCCAACGTCCTGACGCCGCGCGCCAACGAACGGGGCCTCGTGCTCCGGGTCGACTGGCGGCCGGAACTGCCGCGCCACGTCGTCGGCGATCCGGGCCGGACCCGTCAGGTCCTCGGCAACCTGGTCGGCCACGCCGTCAACGCCACCAGCCAGGGCGAAGTGGTGATCCGCGTCATGCCCGAGGGCGATCGCGACGGCGTGCCCATCATCCGGTTCGTGGTCGAGGATACCGGGATCGGGATTTCCGCCGAACGGCTGAGCCGCGTCTTCCGCGATTACGTGCCCGTCGATGCCTCGCCCTATCGGTCGTTCGGGGTCACCGGGCTGGGGCTCCGGCTCTCGGCCGAACTGGTCGGCCTCATGGGCGGCGAGATCGGCGCCGACAGCGAACCGGGTCGGGGCAGCCGCTTCTGGTTCCTGCTTCCGATGCACGCGGCCGAGCCGCAGAGCCTGACCGGCGCCGGCACCGCGCCGGCGACCCGCGCGGGCCGGGTCCTGATCATCGAGGCCGACCCGTCGAGCCGAAGCCGGCTGGCGCAGCAGTTCGAATCGGTCGGCTGGAGCGCCGAGTTCCTCGAGGACCTCGAGCAGCTGCTCGACGAACTGCGCGAAGCCAGCGCCGTCGGCGACCCGTACCAGGCCTGCGTGTTCTCCCACTACGCCGTCCGGCCGCTCCACGTCGACCTGGCCATGCGGATCAAGGCCGATCCGCGGCTGGCCAGCCTGGCCCTCGTCATGATCACCGCCGTCGGCAGCCCCGGCGACGCCAAGAAGCTCTGGCACGCCGGATTTGCCGCCTATCTGCGGAAGCCGGTCCCGAGCGAAGAGATCACCGAGACCCTCGCCGCCCTGGGCCGCGTCGGTCAGGACGGTCGTGGCAACTCGCTCATCACCCGCCACTCGCTGGCGGAGAGCCGGAACGCCCAGTCGTTTGCCGTCGAAGGCATCGACGCGATGCTGGCGACGCTGACGCCGCCCGAGGAACAGGTCGACGACGACGCGACCGACGGGACCGACGCCACCGAGCCCGCGGCCGAGCCGGCCGACGCGCCGCTCACCGCGTGGCTCGACTCGATGCCCCTGGGCGGACCGACGTCGGTGACGCCCGAGGCGCCCGCGGTCCCGTCGCTCCAGCTGACCCCGCCGCCGGCCGAACCGGTGGAATCGACCGCCGCGGCCGAGCCGGCCCCGGAGCCGACGGCGCCCAGCGCCGACGAGCCGAGCGTCCAGACCAATCTCGAATTCACGCCGCCCGCACAACCGGCGTTCACCATCGCGGCCCCCGTGGTGGCCCCGGCCATCGCGCCGGTGGCCGAGCCCGTCGCGCCCTCGACACCCGCGCCGACGTTCAACCAGCTGATCGCCCCGGTCATCCCGCCCGCGATCTCGTTCGCGGCGGTGGCGCCGATCGCGCCGCCGTCGATCAGCGAGCCCGTGGTTCCGGCCGCGGCGGAAGCCGAGACCGAAAGCCGGGCCGATGTCGCCCCG
>JAEUJH010000398.1 GCA_016794825.1 Gemmatimonadota bacterium | reverse complement strand
CCCTTGGTGTCCGAGGTCGAGGCCACGTGAATCGTCAGGGCGTCGGCGTGGCGGGCCACCTCGAGCGGCGTTTCGGCGTACTCGATGCCGAGTTCCTGGCAGTCCTCGATGGTGAGCTGGCGCGACCACGCCACCACCTTCATCCCGAATGCCTGGGCCCGCCGGGCCACCTCGCGCCCGATCTGCCCGAGGCCGACGATGCCGAGGGTCCGTCCGTGGAGGCCCCGGGCCTTGCTGTACTCGCCCTTGCTCCACTGGGCGCGGCGCAGCTCGATGGTCTGATCGGGGATCCGCCGATCGCAGGCCAGCAGCAACCCCATCACGAGTTCGGCCACGGCGATCGAGTTCTTGCCGGGGCAATTGGAGACGAAGATGCCAAGGCGGGAGGCCGCGGCCACGTCGATGGTGTCGATCCCGGCGCCCGCCCGGATGACGAGCGAGAGTCGAGGGCCCGATCGGAGGGCCTCCTCGGACACCTTCTTGCTCCGGACGATGAGGATCTTGGGATCGACTTCTCGCAGGAGGGCGGGCAACTCCTCGGCTTTCACGTCGGCCCGCTGAACGACCTCGCAGCCGAGGTCCTTCAGTCCATCCACGCCGACTTTCTCGAACTTGTCGGCGATCAGCACCCGAGTCATACCATCCTGGGAATCAGTCGAGGGTGTGAACGAAGAGACCGCTCTTGAGCTTGGGTTCGAACCAGGTGGTCTTGGGTGGCATGATCCCGCCACCATCCGCCACCGCCATGACCTGCTCGATCCGGACCGGATACAGCATGAAGGCCACCGCCATCTCGCCGGACGAGACCCGCTTTTCGAGGTCCGCCCGGCCGCGGATTCCGCCGACGAAATCGATCCGCTTGTCGGCGCGGATGTCGCCGATGCCGAGGATCGGGGCAAGGATCCGATCGTAGAGCAGTTCGGCGTCGAGCGACTTGATCGGGTCGAGGGCGTTGATCGACTCGGGGTGGAGTTCGAGCCGATACCACTGTCCGGCCAGGTACACCCCGAAAACCCCGCTCCGCTCCGGCGCGGGCGAGGCGGTGGGCGTGAGGGACCCCAACGCCCGGAGCCGGGACAGGAACTCGTCGGGCGTCAGGCCATTGAGGTCCTTGACGACACGGTTGTAGGGCAGGATCTGGAGCTGATTGGCCGGGAACAGCACGGCCAGGAACCAGTTGTACTCCTCGAGGCCGCTGTGGGACGAATTGCGGGACTTCCGCTCCATCCCCGCCCGCCACGCGCTGGCCGACCGGTGGTGGCCATCGGCCACGTAGGCCACCGGGATCCGGCGAAAGGCGTCGAGATAGGGGTCGGCGTTCCGAACCGCCCAGACCCGGTGGCGGACCCGATCGGCCGACGTGAAGTCGTAGAGCGGCGGGGTCCGCATCGTGTCCGCCGCCAGCCGGTCGAGGTAGGGCTGGCCTTCGTAGGTCAGGAAGACCGGCTCGGCGTTGGAATTGGTGACGAGCACGTGCCGGGTCCGGTCGTCCTCTTTGTCCTTCCGGGTCCGTTCGTGCTTCTTGATGACGTCGAGTTCGTAGTCATCGACGTGGACGCAGCCGACCACGCCGACCTGGGCCCGGCCGTCCATCGTCAGTTCGTAGAGGTAGAGCGAGGGATCCCGATCCTGGATCAGGGTCCCGTCCCGCATGAACGCCTTGAGGTTGTCGCGAGCCTTGAGGTAGATCCGCTCGTCGTACGGGTCGACGTCGGCCGGGAGGTCGATGTCGGACCGACCGACGTGCAGGAAGCTGAACGGGTTACCGTGGGCGAGTTCGGCGGCCTCGGTCCGGTTGACGACGTCGTATGGAGGCGCGGCGACCCGGGCGGCAATGGCCGGATCCGGGCGCCAGGCGCGAAAAGGCTTGAGGCGAATCGTCGGCTCCTCGACCCGTGGGGCGGGCCGGCGAACGGTTCAACACGTCGCGGTCGCGGGCATCCTAGCCCCCGCCGACCGACCCCGTCAAGGGCGATTCACGGCCCTCGTGAACTCGACATTACGAACCCGCCCGCCGGTCAGCCGAAAGCCGGTAACCCGGCCCTTGGTCCGGACGAATCGCACGGTCCCGGCCTCCCCCCCGAGGAAGGCATCCTGATAGGCCGGCTGGAGGCCCACCTTCGGGTGCTTGAAGCGGTGCAAGACGAGCCCCGCGTCCGTCAGTTCCACCCGGTAGCTGACCCGGAGTTCCGGACTCCAGTAGTCGCCGGCCAGGAGGGCCAGCTGATCGCGGGTCGGCGCGGCCGCATTGATGCGGGCCATCGAGTCGACGACCATCGACCCGGCCACCAATCGAATCCCGGTCGGGGTGGCGGTGGCCGGCCCGGTGAACTCGGCCGTGATCCCGAACACCGAGAAATGGGTGTCGTCGACCGGCTCGAGCGGGACTCCGTAGTTGGTGAGCACCAGCTTGCCGTCGCGGACCGCAAAGGCAAAGGCCTGATCGTTCGTCGGCGACTTGTACACGCCGGCGATCTGCGCCAGCCGAGCCGCGCTGACCGAGGCGGGACCGGCCTTGGCGACCGTCGGGGCGGCCGGCTTGGGCTCGAGGCGCCCTTCGAGGAGCACGTCGGCCACGGCCCGGGCGTACTGCCCGGGCAGCGCATCGGCAAAGTTGCAGGCCACCGAAACGGCCAGCCCGTGCTCCGGGAACCGAACCACGTCCGCCCGATACCCGGCGTCCGCCCCGCCGTGACCGAACGCCTTGGCCCCTCGATACACCTCGGTGGAGATCCCGAACCCGTAGTTGGCCGGTTTCCCGTTCGTCAGCTTGGCGGACGTTTCCGCCTCGGTCAGCAGGGCGCGGCTCCCGACCGTGCCCGACACGAAGTTCTGCTGCCACTTGAGCAGATCCTCCACGGTCGTGAACAGGCTGGTGGCGCCGTGGGTGTCGAAGGTCGGGGTGCTGACTTTCCATCCCCGCGGCCCCATCTCGTACGCGGAGGTACGACCCGGAACGACCTCGGCGTGATCGTCGTGGACGTGGGTGCGGGTCATCCCGAGCGGTCCGAAAATCCGTTCCTGCGAGAACTCGCGGAGGGACTTGCCCGACACCCGCTTGGCGATGATGGCGAGGAGAGTGTAACCCGAGTTGCTGTAGACCCACTCGGAGCCGGGCGGGAAGTTGAGTTCCTTCTGCCGGCTCACGATGTCGAGGACGTCATCCTGGGTGAAGAGGTCGGCGGGGTAGCGCCACCCCGCCATGCTGAGCAATTCCCATTGGTCGCGAATGCCGCTGGTATGGTAGATGAGGTGGCGGATCGTGATCCTGGTCCCGTAGTCGGGCAATTCGGGCACCCACCGCCGGACCTCGTCATCGAGCGAGAGCTTTCCGTCCTCCGCCAGGAGTGCCACGGCAAAGGCGGCAAACTGCTTGGACACCGACGCCACGTGGAAAATGGACTGCGGCGTGATCGGGACCCCGTGCTGGAGGTCGGACATCCCGAAGCCGCGGGTGTAGACCGGCACGCCGTTCCGGCTCACGCCGACGGCGCACCCCGGCCGGCCGGTCCCGTCGAGCGGGGCAAAGACGCTGTCGATCCGGCGGATCTCGGCGGGACCGAGGGTCTGCGCCGCCGCGGTGGAGGCGGCCAGGGCCAGGGGCACGAGAGCGAGGAGGGTGCGCATCGGAGTTCCTTGCGAGAAAGAGCCTAACGTTGTGGCGAGTCGGCGCGGACCACGGCGCCGCCCTTCATGACGAAGCGGACCCGGCGGAGCGCGGCCACGTCCGTCGTCGGGTCGCCGGACACCGCGATCAGGTCGGCGAGGAGGCCGGGGCCGACCCGGCCCCGATCCGGCAGGTCGAACACGGCGGCGTTGACGCTGGTGGCGGCCCTGAGGGCGGCCAGGGGTGTCATCCCGTACTCCACCAGAATCTCGAGTTCGCGCACGTTGTCGCCATGGGCAAAGACGCCGACGTCGCTCCCGTTGCAGATCGTCACCCCGGCGGCGATGGCCGCGCGGAGACTGGCACGCTTGCGGGTCAGGTCCTCG
>JAEUJH010000376.1 GCA_016794825.1 Gemmatimonadota bacterium | reverse complement strand
GCGCTGCTGAGGCAAGGGGGGGTCTACCAGCGCCTCTATCGGCTGCAGGTTGGGGGTGCGTCCAATTCTTGCTAACCCGGCGGGGCAGGCCTACGTTTGTTCCCCACATCGCTCGAACAGGAACGCGAGTCGCATGGAGCTTGTCTACGGCGCGCAGCGGGTCTCCGTAGCCGCCGGGGAATACGTTATCGGTTCCGAGCCGGGTGCGGCCCTCCGCCTCACCGGCGACTCGTTGCTGCCCCGTCATGCGGTGGTGCAGGCGTCGGGAGGGCACCCGGTCATCCGGGCAGCCGTTCCGGGCGCCGTGGTCGCCGTCAACGGGGCCTCGATCGGGGCCGATCCGACTCCTTTGCTCCATGGCGACCGGATCGGGGTCGCGGGCCACGAAATCATCGTCACCGATCCCGTTCAGGCCGGCGCCACCCGCGCCATCGCCACCGCCCGTCCGACCGCGCCCTCGCTGCCCTTCGCCGGCCCTTCGGGGCCGGCAGCCGCTTTGGGAGAGCCCACCGGACGCCTGGTGAGTCTGACCGACGGCCGGGAATACCAGGTGGCGGTGGCCCCCTTCGTCCTCGGGCGCGACGCCGAGGCCCAGATCGTCATCGGATCGCCCGACGCCTCCCGCCGCCACGCCGAGATCGTGTCCCTTCCCGATGGCGACGTGCTGGTCGATCTCTCCGCCAACGGGACCTACGTCAACGGCCAGCGGGTCGCCAATCGGCACCGCCTCAAGGCGCTCGACGTCATTCGGATCGGCTCCGAGGAGTTCCGCTACTACCCGGTGCCGAAGCCGGTGCCCGTCGGCGCGCCGGCCGGGGCCGAATTCCGCCTCGGCGACACCCTGATGGGCTTGCCGAGCTTCAAGACGCCGGCCGCCCCCGTTCCAGCGGTGGAACGTCCGCTGGCCCACGTCCGGGTCAAGGGCGGGGCGGCCAAGGGCCAACGGTTTGCCGTCCGGACGGCGGTGGTCAACATCGGCCGGGCGGAGTTCAACGACGTCCGGCTGCCCGACCCGAGCGTCAGTTCGAGCCACGCCAAGATCCTCCTCCGGGAAGGCGTCTGGAGCCTGACCGATCTCGGGTCGACCAACGGCACCACGGTGGATGGACTGACCGTCACCGAGGAAGTTGCCCTGTCGCCCGGGGCCACGATCACCGTCGGCGACGTGTCCCTGTCGTTCGAACCCCAGGACGAGCGACCGGCCGCGCCGGCGCGTACGACCGTCCTGCCCAAGGCGGTTCCGGCCGAGCCCGTTCCGGCTGAACCCGCCCCGTCGCCTCGGGCCGAGGCCCGGCCGTTGCCGCAGCCACCCCGGGTGGCGCCCGGCGATGCGGCCCTCAACCCCCCTCGGCCCGTTCCGGGGTCGATCCTGCCGGCCGAACCGGTCCGGCGGTCCAACCCGGTTCTCCTGGCCGGGGCGATCGTCGTCCTGATCGGGGCGCTGGCTCTCCTCGTGCTCTACTTCTGAACCATGCTGATTTCGTGTGCCGGTGATACCCACGTGGGCGTGGTTCGGAGCGGAAACGAGGACAGTTTCCTGCTCGACTTCAAGCACGGCGTCTTCATCGTCGCCGACGGCATGGGGGGCCATGCGGCCGGCGAGGTCGCCAGCGAAATGGCGGTCGAGATCATTGCCCGCGAAGTCGGGAGCCTGCGGGGCCTGACCGACGCCGACGCCTTCGAGCGGATCCGGAGCGCCATCCGGATCGCCAACCAGGCCATTTTCGAGCGGACCCTGGCCGAGGCGGACAAGCGGGGGATGGGAACCACCACCACCGTGCTGGTCCTGTCCGCCCGCCGCTACCTGATCGGTCAGGTGGGCGACAGCCGGGCCTACCTCCTCCGCGGTAGCAACCTCCTGCAGCTGACCAAGGACCACAGCTACGTTCAGGAGCAGGTCGATGCCGGGCTCCTGACCGCGGAGCAGGCGCGGACCCACCCGTACAGCAACGTCATCACCCGCTGCGTCGGCGCCAACGAAGACGTCGTGCCCGACGTCTACTTCGGCAACCTCGAGCGCAACGACGTGATCCTGCTGGCCTCCGACGGCCTGACCGGGATGCTGGAAGACGATCAGCTCGCCAAGATCCTCCAGAGCGGGTCGCCGCCGGAGGTGCTGGTGAGCCGCCTGATCGCCGAGGCCAATCGTCGGGGCGGACTCGACAACATCACCGCGATCATCGTCCGGGTCGACGAGGTCTCGCCGGGCGACAACGGCGGCGCGTGACCTGAAACCCGCTCGCCCGGCCGTTCGTCATCCGGCCATGGGTCTCTCCTCGGTCCTCGAAGGCATCGCCAATCTCCGGATCAATCCGCTCCGGACCCTCCTGTCCACTCTTGGCATCATCATGGGCGTCGGCTCGCTGGTCAGCGTGCTCGCCGTCGGCGACGGGGTCGATCGCTACGTCCGGGAGCAGATCGCCCGCACCACCGATCTTCTGTCGCTGGCCGTCGAACCGCTGGCCTTCCGTGAAGTCGACGGCATCCGGCTGCCCAACCCCGGCTATCCCGTGTTCACCGCCGCCGATGCCGAGGCCGTTCGACGGTTGATGCCACCCGGCACTCGCGTCGACGTCCGGATGAGCGGCAGTTCGACGTTGACGGGCAGGACCCTCGACCAACCCCGCGCCGCCACCGTGGTGGCGCTGCTCGAACTCACCGACTCGCTGGTGGCCGGGCGGTCCTTCACGGCGGCCGAGCTGAGTGGCACGGCGCCGGTCGTCGTCGTGTCCCATGCGCTGGCCGAGCTGATCGCGCCCGGGCGGCCCCTCGCGGCGGTCGGCGACTCGATCGGGCTCGAGGGAACCTGGTTCCGGATCACCGGCGTCATCGCGCCCTACCGCGGCGAGCGGGGTTTCGTGGCGCAGGTCCCGCTGGCCCTCGCCCCGACGGCCATGACCAAGGTGACCGACCCGCGAGTCACCCCGCTCGTGGCCACGGCCGCCCGAGTCGAAGACACGCCCGCCATCCGGGCCGCGCTCGAGCGCTGGGTCGAAGGTCGCGTGCCCGAATGGCGCCGGTTCGCGGCCGTTCGAAGCCGCGAGGGACGGTTGGTCCAGGCGCGGCAGGGGGTCTTGGTCTTCAAGCTGCTGATGGGGACCATCACCGGCATCTCGCTGCTGGTGGGCGGGATCGGGATCATGAACGTACTGTTGGCCGCGGTGGCGGAGCGGACCCGGGAAATCGGGATCCGGAAGGCCACCGGCGCGCGGCGCTCCGACATCCTGCTCCAGTTCCTGGCCGAGTCGGCGGCGATTACCCTCGCGGGCGCGGTGGTGGGGATCGGGCTGGGGCTGGCGGTCGCGTTCGCCTCGACCGCTCTGATGCGGGAGCGGGCCGACGTCCAGATCTACGCGGCCATTGGCGTGGGGTCGATCACGGTGTCGGCCCTCACCGCCATCGTCATCGGGCTGGTGTTCGGCCTGTATCCGGCGGTCCGGGCCGCCCGCCTCGATCCGATCGAGGCGATCCGGCACGAGTAGGTTCTACCCGCGCGACAGCAGCTCGAAGACCCGAGCCGGGTCGATCGTCACCGGATCGGCCACGAACACCCGCAGCCGGCGCGCGCTCCGATACAACTCATCGGCAATCCGGGGCAGCCCGAGCTGGCCCGCTCGGCCTTCGTCGGTCAGGCGCTCGACGGTGCCGGTCCGGGTCCGGAGCGGCAGGTCGACCGCCAGCATCGAGGTCCGGGCCGGGAAGTCGATCAGCAACTGTCCCGGCTTCATGCCCACCGCCGCTGCCAGCGAGTCCTCGGCCCGTTCCAACCGATCCGGATCGTCGCTTACCCACGCGGCCACCGTGTCCGGCACGTCGCTGGCCGGAAGGTCGATGGCCCGCTTGAACAGTCGGCGCTCGTACACCGCGCGGCCGAGGCCCGAGGGGTCGTTGGCCAGGAGCCGCTCGGTCAGGCTGCCGTCGGTGGCCTCGGCCAGGGTCGCGAGGTCGAGGGCGGCGGCCCGCGCGGCGATCCGGACCGCCCGCTTGAACATGCAGGTGGCCGACCGGACGGCGTGGTGCCAGTAGACGTTCCGGTACATCTGGTACTTGGCGAACAGCATCGACTCGAGGGCGCTGACGCCCTTTTCGAGGACCCCGACCCGGCGTCGGCCGTCCTCCTCGATCAGGGTGATCGCGGCAAGCAGCCGGTCGACGTCGAGGGTCCCATACGGCACTCCGCAGGCCCGCGCGTCGCGGCTCAGGTAGTCGATCTTGTCGAGGTCGAGCGTGCCGGAAATGAGGCCCTGCAACGGGCTTTCGCTGGCGCCTTGGATCAGCCGCCCGATGCGCCCCGGCAGGTCCGGCCCCCCGATCGATTCGAGAACCCGACCGAGGTCGCCCCGGACCAGCTTGGCGACCCCGAGGCTCTCGTGATGAGGAAATCCGGCCTCCTCGAGGCCGTGCGAAAACGGATAGTGGCCGATGTCGTGGAGCAGGGCCGCCAGCCGGACCGCCTGCTCGTCGGCCTCGCCGAGCCCGGCGAGTTCGCCCCGGTCGCGGAGGATCGCCAGGGCCTGCCGAGTCAGATGGTAGGCCCCGATGGCGTGCTCGAACCGGCTGTGGGTGGCGCCCGGGTAGACCAGGAACGCGTGCCCCAGCTGCCGGATGTAGCGGAGCCGCTGGACCGGTGGGGTGTCGAGGACCGCCACCGCCGCCGGGTCCAGCCGGACGTTGTCCCAGAGCGGGTCGCGGACGATCTCGAATTCGGACATGATGCGGAAGGGGAGAGGCGCCCCGGACGTCGGACCGCCCCGGAGGGCGGCCCGACGCCGGTACCGCCTAACGGCGGGGGCCGGCTTGCGCCACGGCGGCCGGAACCTGGGCCGCAAACGCCTTGAAGTTGTCGTTGAACATCCCGGCCAGCTTGGCCGCCTGGGCGTCGTACGCCGCCGGGTCCTTCCAGGTGCCGCGCGGCACGAGGACCTCGGCCGGAACGTGCGGCACCGCCACGGGCACCTCGAAGCCGAACACCGGATCGACCCGGAATTCGACCTGATCGAGCCCGCCCGCCAGCGCCGCGGTCACCATGGCGCGGGTGTAGCCGAGCTTCATCCGGCTCCCGACGCCGTAGGGCCCGCCGGTCCAGCCGGTGTTGACCAGCCAGACCTTCGACCCGTGCTGCGCGATCTTCTCGCCCAGCATCTTGGCGTAGACGCCCGGGTGGAGCGGCAGGAACGGCGCCCCGAAGCAGGCCGAGAAGGTGGCCGACGGCTCGGTCACGCCGCGCTCCGTCCCGGCCACCTTGGCCGTGTACCCGGACAGGAAGTGATACATCGCCTGCTCCGGCGTCAGTCGGGCGATCGGCGGCATCACCCCGAACGCGTCGGCGGTGAGGAACACGATGTTGTTCGGGTGGAGTCCGAGGCCGCTCGGCTCGAAGTTCGGGATGTAGTGGATCGGGTAACTCGACCGGGTGTTCTCGGTGATCTTCTCCGATCCGAAATCCACCGCCCGGGTCGCGTCGTCGACGACCACGTTCTCGAGCACGGTGCCGAAGAGGTGGCTCGCGTTCCAGATCTCCGGCTCGCCCTCGCGGGAAAGGCGGATGACCTTGGCGTAGCAGCCGCCCTCGAAGTTGAAGACCCCGTGGTCGCTCCAGCCGTGCTCGTCGTCGCCGATCAGCTTCCGCGCCGGATCGGCCGAGAGGGTGGTCTTGCCGGTGCCGGACAGCCCGAAGAAGATGGCCGTGTCGCCGGCGTCGCCGATGTTGGCCGAGCAGTGCATCGGCAGCACCGACTGCTGGGGCAACAGATAGTTGAGGGCCGTGAAGATCGACTTCTTCATCTCGCCGGCGTACCGGGTTCCGCCGATCAGGATGACCCGCTTGGCGAAATTGAGCACGATGAACGTGCCGGTCCGGGTGCCGTGGACGGCGGGGTCGGCCTGGAACTCGGGCGCGTGGTAGACGACGAACGAGGGGGCAAAGCCGGTCAGCTCCGAGGCGGCCGGCCGGATGAACATGTTGCGGACGAACATGGCCTGCCACGCGTTCGGCGTAATGAACCGGACCGGGAGCCGGTAGGTCGGGTCGGCGCCGCCGAAGAGATCCTGGACGAAGACCTCCGCCTGGCCGCTCAGGTGCTGCCGGACGTCCTGCAACAGACGCTCGAACTTGTCGGCCGCCAGCTTCTCGTTCTTGTCCCACCAGATCTGGGCGGTCGACGACGGTTCGTCGACGACGAACTTGTCCTTCGGAGACCGCCCGGTGTGGGGCGTCGTGTTGACCGCGAGGGCGCCGTGATCGGTGATCCGGCCCTCGCCCCGACGGGCGGAGTGCTCATACAGGCTCGGCGTGCCGAGGTTGGCCCAGACCTTCTTGGTGGTGACGCCGTGAGCGGAGAGATCGAGGTGTGTACTCATAGTCCTGGGGTGAGGGCTTCGCCCCGCGGGGGGCTGACCCGTTGATCGTGGGGCGGGTCGATCGGACCCTGCCCTTGGGTTCGGGTTGAAGCCGTGAAAGATCGGTGCCACGGCCCGGCCAGACAAGCGGTTGGCGGTGTGGTGAAGCGGATCGCACCCCCTAACCGGGCCCCGGCTGGTGTCAAATCCTGTAGTGGCTCGGCCACGACATCGGCCGTCGAGCCGGGTGGTCTCCCTTCGGTTTGTAACTCGTAACTAGTTGGTAAATATTGGCTTACATTGGCGGTCGATGGGCGACGCGGTAGGTATGGATCGTGCTTTACCCCTGATCCTGCTGGCCAACCGTTGAACCGAGGTGTCCGTGAATTTCCCGCTTCGAGCGGCCTGACCGTCACCCGTCGTGCATACTCGTCTTTTGCTGCTGGGCGACCCGAATGCTCGCCCCGACGGCCTCGAGCGGGTCCTGATCCGCGCCGGTTACACCCTCGGCGAGGCCGACCAATTGCCCGGGTCGCCGGGTGACGCGGGATCGCCCGACCTGACGGTCCTGTCCCTGGCGGCCGTGGACGGCGAACTCGACCGCCACCTGCTGCCGGTGACCAACGAGGCCTGGCGGAACGTGCCGACCGTGGTCCTCCTGCCGGAAGGTTCGGCCGAGGCGGCCGGTCGGGCCCTGTCGCTCGGCGCCATCGACGTGATGGTCGCCCCGATCCAGCTGCCGGAACTGGTGGCCCGGATCATCGCCCGGCTGCGCGGTGTGCGCGACGGCTTCCGCTCGCCCGACTCCCACGCCGGTCAGGCCCAGCTCTTCTCGGTGTTCCAGGAAGTGGCTCTCTCGGCCCGGCCGGAGGAAATGCTCCAGGTCCTGGTCCGCGGGGTGGCCCGGTCGCTCGGCGCGGATCACTGCGCCTGCCTGTTTTCGATCGACGCCCGGCGCGGTCGCGTCATTGCCGTGGCCGAACGATCCGAGGTCCGGAACGTCGAAGTGGACCTCGCCGAGTATCCCGAAGTCCGCCACGCCGCGAGTACCGGGCGGACGGCGTTCATTCCGGACGTCGTCCAGCATCCGCTGTTCGCCGGCGCGCTGACGCCCCCGTCCGTCGCCCCGTTCCGGCCATCGAGCGCGGTGGCCGTGCCGATCACGTTCCAGGGCAAGGGCCTCGGCTTCCTGGTGGTGCGGACGGCCAATCTCCGGCCCAACCTGACGGTGGACGACGTCGCCTTCGTCGAAGCCCTCGTGGCGTCGACGGCCCGCCTCCTCGAGCACGAGGAGCGTCGGGCGACGGTCTACCGCCGCCAGGCCAGCGCCGGCGTGATCGACCCGCTGACTGGCTGCGGCGGTCTCGACGCGCTGGATCGCCGGGTCCGCGAGGAGATGCAGCGATCCGACCGCTACGGCCGGCGATTCTCACTGATGCTGCTCGACATCGACGGACTCCGCTTCGTCAACCAGCGGCATGGCGTGGGCGCGGGCGACCGGATCCTGAGCGAGCTGGGTGGACTCCTCCAGCGCGAACTCCGGGCGCCGGACTTCGTGGCCCGCTACGGGGGCGACGAGTTCGCGGTGATCATGCCGGAAACGGTGGAGGACGGGGCCCGCGACACCCTGGTCCGGCTCCGGCGGGCCATTGCCGGACATCATTTCAGCGATGGGCAGGCGGGTGAACTGGCGGTCTCGGCTGGATGGGTCAGCTATCCGACCACCGGGGTCCTGACCGCCGAGGACCTGTTTGCCCGGACCGAAGCCAACCTGACCGAAGCCAAGCGGCACGCCGGGGTCGCCGCCGCCTAACGGCGGCGGCGGAGCCAGTCGGTCGGGTCGAGGGCGATCTGGTTGTCGCCCCGGATTTCGAAGTAGAGGTGCGCGCCGTCCGGCGTGTTCTCGCCCCCGACGCTGCCGATTTCCTGCCCCTTGGCGATCTGGTCGTTGACCTTCACGATCGCCGCCGACAGCTGCATGTAGAGCGAGTAGTACCCGCTCGGGTGCTCCACGATCACCGACAGCCCGTAGGTGCCAAGCCGCTGGACCAGCACCACCCGGCCGGCGGCCACCGCCTTGACCCCGGTGCCGTTGGCCGCCGCGATCGAAATCCCGTGGCGGGTGATCCGGGCCCCGCTGGCCAGCGTGTCGGGGCCGAAGTCGTGGATGATCCGGCCGTCCACCGGCCAGTCGAGGGTGCCCAGTTCGGCGGTCGACACGCCTCCGCGACGGGTCGGAGCCTCCGCGCCGCCGGCTCGGGGCGCGGGGGTGGCACGGCGGGTCCGCTCCAGGGCCGCCAGCACGTCGATCAGGTTCTCCTCGTCCCGAGCGAGTGCCGTCATCCGGCGGGCCGTCGTCTGGGTGTTCTGCCGGAGCCGTCGGATCTGGGCCGACCGTTCCTCCGCCAGGGTCCGATACCGGCTCAGTTCGGATTCCCGGTCGGCCCGGCGCCGGTCGAGTTGTTCCTGGACCAGGACCAGCTCGCCGCGCCGGGCCTTGATCGTGTTCCGGAGCCGCTCGACGTCCTGGAGCAGGGTCCGGTCCTGGCGGCTCGAGAGGTAGAGGTACTTGTAGCGCGAGAGCAGGTCCGCGAAGGACTCCGCGGCGAGGAGGACCTGAAAGGTGTAGAGTGGTCCGCGCTTGTAGATGTCGACTAGCCGCCGTTCCAGCACCGCCCGGCGATCCGCGAGGTTGTCCTCGGCCAGGGCCTGCTGCACCGAGGTGTTTTCGAGCTGAGAGCCGAGCCCGCCGATCTGCCGTTCGAGTTCGTTGACGATCCGGTTGGTGGCGTCCCGCTGGCGCTCGAGGTTGTCGAGTTCCCGGCCGGCGTCGCGGACCTGACCCTGGAGCCGCTCCTGTTCGAGGCGGAGCCGCTCCCGTTCCGCCCGGATCTGCTCCAGGCGCTGCTTGCTCTTTTCGAGGTCCGTCGGCTGCTGGCCGGCCACCGAGGAGGCCAATCCAGCCAGCGCGACGACGACGATCAGCCCGCGCGCCATCCGTCCCGCGAGCCCCCTCGACCGCCGTCCCGCCGACTCACACATTGCGGAGCTGCCTGCCCACCGAGAGGAGACTGCCGCCCAGACCAATGACGGTGCCGAACACCACCATCACGAGAATCTGGAGCGGACCGAAGAACGAGAGCGTGGCCCCCGCGTCGCCGGTACTCCGCTGGAACGCTTCGAACGTCAGCCACGACATCAGGATGGCCAGCAGTCCGCCCAGGACGCCCTTGACCGCGCCCTCGATCAGGAAGGGACCGCGGATGTAGTTGTTCGTCGCCCCCACCAGCCGCATGATCGAGATCTCGCGGGCCCGCTGGAGGACGGTGATCCGGATCGTGACCCCGATGATCACGATGGCGACGGCCGCGAACGCGAGGCCGATGACCAGGCCGACCGCGGCGGCCATGGTCCGGATCTTGTCGAGCCGTTCGACCCAGTCCTGGCCGTAGCGCACGTCCTCGATGAACGGGAATCCCCGCATCCGCTCGGCCACGGCCTGGGCGTGGATGGCATCGCGGAAGTCGGGCTTGAGCCGGATCTCGAACGAGGCGGGCAGGGGATTCACCTCGAGGTCGCGATAGGCCTCCTTGAACTCCACCAGTTCCCGCCGCGCCCGCGACAGGGCCTGCTCGGGCGTGACGTAGACGAGTTCGAGGACCTCCGGGAACGCGGTGATGTCCTGGGTGGCCTGGCTGATCGCTTCGGTCGGCGTTCCCCGCATCACGAACGCCACCACCTCCACCCGCTCGGCCAGGACGTCGAGTGCTTTCCGGAAGTTGAGGGCCACCAGGGCAAAGAGCCCGATGGTGAAGAGCGAGAAGCCGATCGAGGCGACCGAGAGGCCGGAGAGCACCGGGGTTCGGCGGAACGTCAGCATCGCTTCCCGGAACGGGGTGCGGTATCTCATCGGAGGTCCCCGTTCTCGTCGACGCCGCTGTCGTAGACGATCCGCCCGCCCCGGAGTTCGATGGTGCGATAGCCGGTGTCGCGGACCAGTTCCATGTTGTGCGTCGCCATGACCACCACGGTGCCGCCGGCGTTGATTTCCCGCAGCAGCTGGAACACGCCCCGGGTGGCCCGCTCGTCGAGGTTA
>JAEUJH010000373.1 GCA_016794825.1 Gemmatimonadota bacterium | reverse complement strand
CTCGACGCCGTCCGTCAGGCGGCGACACCGGTGATTCGGACCACCACGTTCCACTACGCCGACGAGGCGACCGAGATCCCGATCAAGGAGCGCGATGGGATCGACGGCCTCTATGCCCCGCGTCGCACCGTCCTGGATCGGATCCTGCTCGACGCCGCCCAGGCGGCCGGCGCGGACGTGGTGCTGGGTCGGTCCGTGGTCGGGGTGGTCCGCGATCCCGATGGTCGGGTTCGAGGCGTGACCATCGCGGACGGCGATCGACGGGAGCTGACCGTGGATGCGGAGGTCGTCATCGGCGCCGACGGGCGGAACTCCCGGGTGGCGCGGCTGGTCGACGCGCGAATCGCGGAGGTGGCGGCGCACGCCACGGCGTCGATCTACACCTATCAGCAGGATCTCGACGTCGCCGGTTTCCACTGGTACTACCGGATCGGCGCGTCGGTCGGCGCGATCCCGACCAACGATGGCGATACCTGCGTCTTCGCCTCGATGCCGCCGGCCCGGTTCGAGGCCGGACGGCGACACGGCGTCGACGCGCTGTTCCGGGAAGTACTGTTCGAGGTCGCGCCGGAGCTGGCCGAACGGGTTGCTCGCGGCGGGGGCGGCCAGGCGTTCCGGGCGTTTCCCGGAGCACCGGGGTTCCTCCGGGACAGCGCGGGCCCGGGCTGGGCGTTGGTGGGCGACGCGGGATACTTCAAGGACCCGCTCACCGCGCACGGCATTACGGACGCGCTGCGCGACGCCGAGCTGGTGGCCCGGGCAGTGATCGGGCGGGACCTGCCCGGGTATCAGGCCGTCCGGGACGGGCTGGTCAAGGGTCTGTTTGCCGTCACCGATCGGATCGCGTCGTTCCAGTGGGATCTCGAGGAGGCCAAGGTCCTCCACCTGGCGCTGAGCCGGGAGATGAACGAGGAGGTCCGCCTGCTGACCAACCTCCACGCCCCGGCGGGCCTGGTGGGGTGAGCCGCCGCCCGGCGTCGTTCCGTCGGACGCCGGGAGTGGGTAGCCTTCCCGGGTCATGACGACCGCCTCCACCCCGCCGTCGCCCCGGCCGCAATCGGCCGGGGTTCGCATCGACCCGCAGTTGATCTACGCCATCCCGCTGGTGGCGGCCTGGCTGGTTCATCGGGTTGCCCCGCGGCCACTGCTTCCGGCGGGACTCGCGGCCCCGATCGGAATCGGCTGCCTGATTCTCGGTATCGCCATCGCGTCCGCGGCGGTCCGCGGCTTCCGCGCGGCGAGGACCACGATTCAGCCGTGGGAGTCGACCACGGCCCTGGTCACCAGTGGCGTCTTTCGCTTCTCCCGGAACCCGATCTACGTCGGGTACACGCTCCTCTACCTGGGTGTCGGATGCTGGATCAACACGATCTGGCCGCTGGTTCTGCTGCCGGTGGTGCTCGGATTGATGCACGGGTTGGTGATCCGGCGGGAGGAGGCCTATCTCGAGGATCGGTTCGGCGAGTCCTACCGCGACTATCGGCGGCGGGTCCGCCGCTGGGTCTAGGCCGGCGGGGCGTTTATTATCGGAGCATGACGACTTCGCTTCGCTTGATCCGCCGCGCCACCGCCGTTGCGTTAGGCGCCCTGCTCGCCGCCGGTTCGCTGACCGGTCAGGCGGCCCCGCCGCAACCGCGGACCGACTTCCCCAAGGCACCACCGCTTCCCGATCTGACGGGCAAGGTGGCGCTCGTCACCGGGTCGACCGATGGACTCGGCCGCGACGTCGCCCGGCGCCTGGCCGCCGCCGGCGCCCGGGTGCTCATCACGGGTCGCAGCGACGAGCGGGGCAATGCCCTGGTCGACGAAATCACCAAGAGCGGCAAGGGAAGCGCCCGGTTCTACCGCGCCGACCTCGCCTCGCTCGACGAGGTCCGGCGGCTGGCCGACGCGGTGATCCGGGATACGCCCCGGCTCGATTTCCTGATCAACAACGCCGGCGTCGGCTTCATCTTCGACTCGACCCGGAAGTTCAGCGCCGAGGGGCACGAGATGCACTTCGCCGTGAACTACCTGGCGCACTACCTGCTGACCAAGCGCCTCGTGCCGCTCATCGCCTCCAGCGCCCCGGCCCGGATCATCAACGTCTCGTCGGGATCGCAGGCTCCGATCGACTTCGACGACGTGATGATGGCCAAGGGGTACTCCGGCGGGCGCGGCTATGCTCAGAGCAAGCTGGCCCAGATCATGATGACGATCGACATGGCCCCCGAACTCGAGAAGCAGGGGATCCTGACCTATTCGCTCCATCCGGCCACGACGATGGGGACGACCATGGCCCTGGCCCTCAAGGTCAAGCCCCGCTCGACCATTGCCGAGGGCGTGGAGTCGGTCGTCAACGCAATGATCACCACCGAGCCGAGCGGGACGTACTTCAACCAGCTGAAGGCGGTCAAGGCCCAGGCCCAGGCCTACGACGCGGAGGCCCGAGCCAAGCTGCGAGACCTCAGCGAGCGTCTGGCCGGGAAGTAGACCGGCACCGCATGAACGAGGTCCGGGGTCGCCGCCTGCTCGACGGGGTGCTGGACGGTTGGGACCGGAGCAACCAGGCGCTCCTCAATCTCCTCCGCCTGGTGCCGGCGGACTGCCTCGACGCGCGCGCCCAGACGGGGAGCCCCACCATCGCCGAGATGTTCACCCATCTCCATCACGAGCGGATGGTGTCGGTGCTGGAGAACGTGCCGGAGTGCGCCGGCCCGGTGCCGGAGCGGGAGTGGAACCCGGAGCCGAACCCCGACCGCATCGCGGCGATGCTCACCGAGAGCGCCGCCACGGTGCGGCGCGCGGTGGAGAGCCGGATCCAGGCGGACGGCGGCCTCGATCGAGACTTCCGTCACCCGGTGCAGTTGCTCCAGTTTCTGCTCTTCCACGAGGGATACCACCACGGCCAGATCAAGCTCGCCCTCAAGGCCGCGGGCCGGACGCCGGCGGATGACGACGTCGGCCCGCTGATCTGGGACGTGTGGCGGGCCCGGTAGCTCGCGCGGGGCGGGGCACGCGCGGCGGGCGGGCAAGATCCGGACGCTCGCGCCGCCGCGGCCGCGCCCCGGCACCGGAGCTCAAGGAGACCGACCTCTACCTGCCCGTCAAGCGGCTGCTCGAATCCCGGCGGTACGAAGTCAAAGCCGAAATCCACCACTGCGACGTCCTGGCCGTCCGCGAGAGCGAGCCTCCCGTCATCGTCGAACTCAAGCTGTCGCTCAATCTGGACGTCGTGATGCAGGCGGTGGAGCGTCTGACGCTCACCACCCTGGTCTACATCGGGATCCCCCGCTCCTGTGGCGTGTACCGCCGACGCCGGACTCGGCTGTTGAAGCTGCTCCGACGGCTGGGTGTGGGACTGGTCATCGTGGAGACGGGTGCCGCCGCCGGCAGCGCCAAGGTCCTGCTCGAACCCGGCGAACACCGGCGGCGGACCTCGGCGGGGCGTCGGAAACGGCTGCTGGGCGAGTTCCATCGGCGGGCCGGCGACCCCAACCTCGGTGGGGCCATGACGAAGACCGGGATCGTGACCGCGTACCGCCAGCGAGCGGTCGCAATCGCGGCGCTCCTCGCGGAGCGGGGGCCCACCAAGGCCGCCAAGGTGGCGGAGGCGCTCGCCGAGCCGAAAGCGCGGGACTATCTCTACCGCAACGTCTACGGCTGGTTCGAGCGCGCGGGAGTCGGTGTCTACCAGCTCTCGCCCCAGGGGCGGGATGAACTGCTCCGATGGCCGGGCCGAACCGACCACCGAGTCGACGAGCCGAGCAGCCCCTAGGGCACCGCCGAATCAGGACCCGAGTGGGTCAGAGGGAATGCCGAGAACTTTCCTCGACCGCGGCGTTCCAATCCGCCGTGGTGTAGCCCTGGATCGCGGTGAGTCGGAGGTGACCGGCCCCCTCCCGCAGCCGCCGCGCCTTGCGATACTCGGGTGAATCGTAGAACGCCCGGGCCTGGTCGAGGGAG
>JAEUJH010000365.1 GCA_016794825.1 Gemmatimonadota bacterium | reverse complement strand
AACCCCCCGTGCGCCGCCATCCGCCGGCCGCTCGCCGGCGCGTTGCCGCTGGTCGGCCGGTGGGGTACCATCCACGGCCCATTTGCTGACAAATTGAGACGGTTCCCGCCGATCCCGCCGGACTCCAGATGATGTCGCCCGCGTCCCCCCGGGGGGCTGGCGGCCCATCGCTCGTTCCGGTGCGCCGGCTCGGCGGGCCCGCGGATCGTTCGTCATGGGAGGCAAGGATGAGGCGTTCGGTGGTTATCGCCGTGTTGGCGCTGGGGGGGGCGGCGCCGATGGTGCCGGCGGCGGTGGTGGCGCAGGAGTCGGTGCCGGCCGCGGCATATGCGCGGGCCGAGGCGCTCTTGCCGCAGCACGTTCGGAAGCTGATCCCCGGGCTGAGCGTGCGGCCCCGATGGATCGGCGAGACCTCCCGCTTCTGGTTCGAGAAACAGACCCGCGACGGTCGCGAGTATCTCCTCGTCGATGCCGCCGCCGGCACCAGCCGGCCGCTGTTCGACCTCGCCGCGCTGGCCTCCGCGCTGGGGGCGGCGACGGGCAAGCCGGTCGAGCCGAAGGAGCTCCGGCTGCCGGGGCTCCGGGTCGACGCCAGGACCGGCCTCCTGCGCTTTCTCCATGCGGGAAAGAGCTGGGAATACGATCCGGGCGCCCGCGCGCTGGCGGCGGACCGCGACACGCTTGGGGGCGACGTGTCGCCCGACGGGCAGTGGCGGGCGGTGGTCCGGGCGGGCAACCTGTTCCTGATTTCGACCCAGGACGGCCGCGAGCGCCAGCTCACGACCGACGGCACGACCGAGTCGCCCTATGCGACGCCGGTCGTCGATCCGAAGATCATGATCGCCCAGGGAACCCAGCACCCGGTCATGCAGCCGCTGCTCACCTGGTCGCCGGACTCCCGCCGGATCGCGACCTTCCGCCTCAATCAGACCGGCGCGCGGCGCCTGGCCCTGGTGCAGTCGACGCCGCCGGGCGGGGACGCGCCGAGGGTGTTCCAGTACGTTTACACGTTGCCGGGCGACACGGCGACGGCGGTGGCCCGCGGGCTCTTCTTCGACGTGGCGACGGGGGCACGGACCGAGATGACCCTGCCGCCGGACCCTGTCCTCTACTACTTCGGGCCGTACTACCAGTGGAGCGCCGACGGCAAGGCGGTCTTCGTGCGGCTGACCGAGCGGGGCTACCAACGGCTCCAGCTCTACCGGGTCGACGCCGCCACCGGCGAGGCCCGGGTCCTCTCGGAGGATCGCTCGGACACCTACCTCGATACCTGGACCCAGTTCTGGTTCTACGACGACAAGACCGACATGGTCTATTGGACCGCGGACCAGACCGGCTGGTTCCAGCTCTACGGGATCGACCCGCGGTCCGGCGGCCGGCGGGCACTCACGACGGGTGACTGGGTGGTGCGGAGCGTGGCGGGGGTGAACAAGGCCTCCGGCACGCTGCTGGTGATCGGTACCGGCCGGGAGCCGGGGCGCGACCCCTACCTCCGTCATCTCTATTCGCTGCCGGGCCGAGGCGGCCCGATCCGGCTGTTGACCCCCGAGGCGCTCGATCACGACGTGTCGGTCTCGCCCGACGGCCGGTTCTTCGTCGACAACATGTCGTTCATCGATCAGCCGACCCGGTCGGTGCTGCGGAGCACCGACGACGGGCGGGTCCTGATGGAGCTGGACCGAGCCGACATCAGCGCGTTCCTCGCGGCGGGGTATCTGCTGCCCGAGCCGTTCGAGTCGATGGCGGCGGACG